>DAOQNB010000578.1:0-4653 GCA_035335845.1 Acidobacteriota bacterium
TATTCGATTCCTGAAAAAAATTTTCAAACAGCCCAATAATTTCGCAATGGATTTCTTCGATAACTGGTTCTTCACGAATGCGAAAAACTGTGCGTTTTGACCTGCGGTTCGGACTCCTGCGATTCAAAAAATGTCTTTCGATAAAGAGAGTTGAACTGATCTGTTCGTTGAACATTTGACTTTAGCGAATTGGTGCGGGGCAATTGGCCGATTATAGCCCAAAATCTTCGGAAACAATTCGCTTTCAGGCATTGATCTGGCTGAACTCATCTGTTGGCCTCAATACAGATTGAATCAATTCTGAACAATATCTAGTCAGTAACCATACCGATGACTCCATTTACACTCATTGCACTCCACGGAAATGGCGGAGGAGGGTTTCAATTTGAACGCGTTCGGCCATATCTTCCCTCTCACATCCACTTTCTGACCCCGACGCTTCCTGGCTTTGCGGATGTCCCATCAAACAAACACTATGTGACGATCACTGACTATGCCGAGCATCTGTACTGGCTCGTTAAGGAGCAGACTCAGCCCGTTGTGGTCCTTGGAACTGGCATTGGTGGGTCAATCATTCTGGAATTTCTTCAGTTTTTTGCGTTTAGCGTCGAAGGGGCAATCCTACATGCTCCGGTCGGAGCCAACCTTGACCACCAGTTGTTTCCCCACCTGATGAGCGTTCCTGGCATGCGGGCATTGAGCAAACATGCATTCTCATCCCGGCTGGTCCGACCACTCTGGAAACGGATCCTCTTTGAAAGCCCCATCCCGACAGCTTACCTGGATCAATTTTTTGAAGAATACCGCCGGTGCTCTGTGTTTGAACAAATGTTTGATCTCATTTCCTCCAACTGGTTTCAAATCCTGACACCAGTTGATATTCCATCGGTTCTGGTATGGGGTCAACGCGAAACAGTTCTGAAAGTGAACCAAATCAAAGCGTTTGAAGCCTTACTGCCACAAGCCCAGGTTCGCATTGTGCCCGATTGGGATCATTTCCCGATGATTGAGCAGCCGGATGAATATGCCGCCGAAATCATGGTGCTGGCCACTCGCCTGCTTGAAAAAAATAAAGCACGGACCACCACCACCAGCCTGGTCACTTCTCTTCCACCCCTTCAAAAACCAGCCGATGAAGCTGCGATTCAACATTTTTTATAGGTCACCCCTATTCGGCCAGAAATGAAAGTGTCAACGCGTTGACAGTCATTTAATCACTTGTAATCAAAGGCTTTAAGTGGGGAAACTCAGGTGAGCATAACTCATTGAATTTTGCAGTTTGATGCCTGACCCAGGCTGATTCCTGGTTACATCCGGATGGCAGCCACAACCCGGAACCCAACCGCACTCAGGCCGATCTGGGGTGCAACATTGCGTCGCCGGGCGGACCGGCAATAGCGGGCACTATCGAGCCACGAGCCTCCGCGAACAACGCGGTATTGATGGCTGGTGCCGTCATCCCAGGGCCGGTTATCGGGTGGGGCACCCTGGTAGGTGTCGTGATACCAGTCGAGGCACCACTCCCAGACATTGCCGTGCATGTCGTGCAACCCCCAGGCATTGGGCTTCTTTTTACCGACGGGCTGGGTGCTACTTTCAGCAATATCTTCGCTGAATCCATCGTCCACGGCTGAGTTATCGTCATACCAGGCATATTCGCCAAGCAGTTTTTCATCATCGCCAAACGAGTAGCGTGTGGTGGTCCCAGCCCGGCAGGCATATTCCCATTCGGCTTCGGTGGGGAGGCGGTACAGAAATTTTCCTCCACTGGCATTGAGTCGTCGAAGAAACTCCACGGCGGCTTCCCACGAAACCTGCTCAACAGGCAGATTGTCGCCGCTGAAGTTGCTCGGGTTTTGCCCCATCACGGCCAACCATTGTTTTTGGGTCACCTGATATTTCCCTATATAAAATGGGCGGCGGATAGATACCTGACGAACCGGCCCTTCGTTTTCGACTTCGGTTGACCCCATCAAAAACGATCCGACGCCGATCATGACCAGATCCATGCCAAGTTGATTGGTAAATTTAATCTCCGTTTGAACCTGCATGGTTGAAACGGGTGGTCGCGAGGGTGGCAACGTCAATTGGGTTTGGGGTCCGGTCGGATATCTCGGCTGTATCGGTGGCACCTGCGGAAGGGGTTGGGTAGGTGGTACCAACGGCTGGGTTGGCGGCACCAGCGGCTGAGTTGGCGGCACCACCGGGTGACTGGCCGAAGAAACGCCAGGTCCAGGCTGGACCACTGAGGGTGGTTGACTGGGAAGTGGGGTGTGTAAGGCCGATATCGGCGCCGGCGAAGCATCCGGCGGCGGGGTTCCCTGGATTGGACGATAGACCGGCGTGGGCACCACCCCAAACGTGGAACCTGAAGTCAGCCCCTGATCACTGGTGAGTTGCTCAAGCTTGATCTCGGCCAGTTCGGCAAATTGTCCTTTCGGGTAGCGTTTGAGGTAGGCAGCAAATTCTTTGGGATTGGTGCTGCTGCGGATTGAATCCCAAAAGGCCATTTCAACTGAGTCAATCTTTTCAATCCCCGTGGCGGGTGTCAGTTTTGACAGCGTGGCCTCTGTTTTAGCATCAAAGACCGGCTCCAGTTCTATCGGCACGGGGAGCGGGGTGTCCAAAATGGTTTCAGTGACCCGACCATAGGTTTTGGTAAACAGTTCATCCGGCTTGAAGGTGTTGCGCTGGAGCAAATACAGAGCATCCAGCATCTGGCGGGCTGACTTATAGCGGTCATCAACCATGGCGGCAACGGACTTATCCAGGACAAGACCAAAGGCCGGATCAATATTGAGTGCATACTGACGCCAGCGGATATCACCTGGGATTTTGGCGAGATCCTGGGGGTTTTTCCCAGTCAGGGCATGAATTGCAGTGACCCCTAAACTATAAATATCACTGGCAAATACTGGTTTGCCGTAAAACTGCTCAATCGCCATAAAAGACGGCGTTCCCGCCATCACCGATTGATTGGCATCCGGAGATAAATCTGACGTCATGACTTCTTTGACCATGCCAAAATCAATCAAAACATATTTTCCATCTCGCTCACGGATCATGATGTTATCGGGCTTGATGTCGCGATGAATGATCCGATTGGCATGAATGTATTCCAGCGCAGTCAAAATCCCGATCAGCATGTCTTGAACCTGCTTTTCGGTCATTTGTCCACAGTCTTTGACCAACTGAGTCAGCGTCTGCCCTTCGATCCATTCCTGAACCAGATAAAACGAGCCCGCTTCACTGAAATAGGCATACAGGCGCGGCACCTGGCCGTTTGAACCTTCGCCAAGCTGTTCCAAAATAGCGGCTTCCCGTTGGAACCGATCCTGAATCATCAAATATTTTTCGGGATTGGCGACCGGTTTGAGTTGTTTGAGCACATACTGCCGGCGCGACGGTGAATGCGTATCTTCAACCAAAAAAGTATGACCAAAGGCGCCGCTGCCGAGTTCTTTGATGAGTTGGTAGCGATTGCTGAATAACGTCATGTTCCGTTCGCAGGCTTCGAGAGGTGTGGTTTCAAGGTCAGATCAGAATCGCTCGACTGAGCGCAAAAAAGGTCGTTAGAATCAACATATCTGGAAACCACAGTTTTGGTGAAATCACCTGGAACTTTCAAGTACTGTCTGCAAAAAAACTTCAAATCAGGCAAAATCGCTTCAATTTTGCAATGGAGCGTACCCAGAGTTGCCAATTTTTCTTTCTGGTGTGAACTGTATGACTGACAAACCGCGAACTGAACTCAGCCAGCCCTTTGACTTTACCAAACCGGAGCTGGCATCCGTATTTGACGAACTGTCCTTTTGGTCATCCCGTTTTGGCGCTTTACTGATTGACAATCTGGTCATCCGAAAACATCAGCGGATACTGGATATCGGCTGTGCCACCGGGTTTCCACTGTTTGAGCTGGCCCACATCCATGGGCCCACCTGCACGCTGGTGGGGGTTGATATTTGGAAAGCGGCCCTTGACCGCGCCCGCCACAAACGCGACATCTATGGCTTGACCAATGTCGAACTCATCGAAGCCGACGCCAGTCAGATGCCTTTTCCCGAGGCCAGTTTTGATTTGATTGTCTCAAATTTGGGAATCAACAATTTTGCCGATCCAGACGCGGTGATGAAGGAGTGTTTTCGTGTTGCGGCTGACCGGGCCCGAATTGTCCTGACCACCAATTTGTTTGGCCACATGACCGAAGTCTACCAGGTCTTTCGTGAAACGCTGGTTCGAATCAACAAACCACACTACCTGCCCAAACTGGCCGAGCAGGAACACCATCGCCTGTCAATTGATCGAGTCACCGCCCTGCTTGAATCAAATGGATTTCAAATCACCCATCTGGTTCAACAAAAGTTTCATCTCCGGTTTGCTGATGGAACTGCCATGCTCCATCACTCGCTCGTCAAATTTGGGTTTTTGGAAGGCTGGTTGTCAGCCGTTTCCCCGGATGATGAACCTGAAGTGTATTGCGAGTGGGAAGAAGATTTAAATCAACTGGCACACCACGCCGGGGAAATCAACACGACCATTCCCATGCTGCTGGTCGAAGCGATCAAAGCCTGAGCCGTTGTGCCTCGCGACACCCTCTTCCAACACAGCTCCTGAGCGCGTTGAGATTTGCCTCTAATGATCTCAGGAGCGAAG
>DAOQNB010000579.1:0-1526 GCA_035335845.1 Acidobacteriota bacterium
CGCTGGCTTTGCGTGAAAGCGAAGAACGATTCCGGCAGGTGGTTGAGAATATCCACGAAGTTTTCTGGATGACGGATGTACTCAAAGGGGAAATGCTCTATATCAGTCCTGGATATGAGAAAATTTGGGGGCGCACCTGTGAAAGTCTGTACCAGTCACCCGAAACCTGGATGGACGCCATTCATCCTGATGACCGAAGCCGGGTTGAACAAGCTCTGAAAAAACAGATCACGGGTGGCTATATGGTTGAATACCGGGTCATTCGCCCGGATGGCACCATTCGCTGGGTTCACGACCAGGGCTTCCCGATTTCAGATACAACCGGCCAGATTTACCGTGTGGCTGGGGTCGCCGAGGACATTACCGACCAGCGACAAATTGAAGAACAGCTCCGCCAGGCCCAGAAAATGGAAGCTATTGGCCAACTGGCGGGCGGGGTCGCCCATGATTTCAACAACATCCTTGGGGCTATTATGCTCCAGGCCGGTTTTGCGGGGAAAGTCAGGGATATGCCACCTGGTGTGCAAAACACACTGCAAGATATCGTGGCGTCGGCCAAACGGGGTGCCAATCTGACCCGGCAATTGCTGGCGTTTAGTCGCCGTCAGATGCTAGAGCCGCGTGAACTTGATTTGAATGAAGTGGTAACCAACCTGTCCCGGATGTTACAGCGGATTGTGGGTGAAGATGTCCTGATTGACCTATGCCTCCATCCAGCTCCGTTGATTACCTATGCCGATGCTGGAATGCTCGATCAGGTATTGATGAATCTGGTCATCAATGCTCGGGATGCTATGCCCAATGGAGGCCAGTTACTCATTGAGACCAGCACCACTTATATCAGTGAAAAAGAAGCGGCTATCAACCCTGATTCAAAACCTGGAACGTATGCCTGCCTGCTGGTGAGCGATACCGGATGTGGGATTCCGCCCGAAGATCTTCCACACATTTTTGAGCCGTTTTTTACCACCAAAGAGCCGGGAAAAGGCACGGGGCTGGGGCTGGCAACTGTTTTCGGGATTGTGAAACAGCACCAGGGGTTTATTTTGGTTTCGTCCCAGACAGGCCATGGAACCACAATTCAAATCTTCCTCCCAACCAGTGGAAATACCCCTGAACCATCAGTGGCTGAACCCTCAGACGTAAGTGCCCATCAGGGAACAGAAACCATTTTGCTGGTTGAAGATGATGAAGCTGTTCACCATATGATGAGCAAAGTGCTGGAAGAATATGGGTATCACGTTTTGCAAGCTACCAGTGGCGCTGCTGCCTTGCTGGTCTGGGAACGCTCTGTGAACCCAATCCATATATTGTTGACTGATATTGTGATGCCGGGTGGTATGAATGGCATCGAACTGGCCGTCAAGATCCGGGAAAAGAATCCGGACCTCAAAGTTATTTTTACCAGCGGCTACAATCCAAACTGGACTGAACGAAATTTGAAATTACCTGAAGGCAGTATCTATTTGCAAAAACCCTGCTCATTTGAGCAGATTCTCAAGACAGTTCGTCAGTGTTTGGATAAC
>DAOQNB010000579.1:1626-4641 GCA_035335845.1 Acidobacteriota bacterium
TTTTTAATCCAACAACTGGTGTCAATCCACCTGTGAAGCGACCCACACACAACCACAGCCAGGAGGTTCCCGTCTGAACCCGCAAATTTTTAGCCCCTGGCCCTGAGCCCGTTTTCTTCAGCCTTCAGTTTTCTCAGGAATTACAAACGGCGGTACATAGCGACCATCAATGTCGGTCAGGTGGTATTCGGCGGCCAGTTCACCGGCCATAAAGGCTTTTCCAGACCTGGAATGAACCAGCGGATCGGCTGCCAGTGCGGCAATTACTCGCCCGACATATTCAGGTGATTCGGTTTGAGTCCAATCAAACCCTTCATGTTTTTCAACCACTGCCCGGACTCGCTCGGTACGCATAAATCCAGGTGCCACCGAAAGTACAGCAATTGAATAGGGTTTAAGCTCCTGGCTGGTGCCAAAAGTAATCCGATTGATGGCGTGTTTGGCCGTGTCATAAAATACGTTCATCAGGTATTTGTCGTGATCCCAGGCCACTACATTGATGATCAAGCCTTGCTGGTGCGGAAGCATCAATCGGATTGCTTCACGTGTGGTCAAAAGCGTTGCCCGGACTCCGGCAGTAAACATTCCATCCCAATGACGGGTCGGCTGTTTCCAAAATGGCGCGTCAAACGGGTTCTCTTCATAGTGTTCGTACCCACCCCAGGCATTATTGACCAGCACATCCAGCCGACCGGTTTCACGTTCAATTTGATTGACCAGGGTTTGAATATCGTCTTCATTGGAATGATCACAAGAGACGGCAATCCCTCTGCCGCCGCGAGCGGTGACCAGTTCAGCCGTGTCCTCAATCGTTCCCGGCAGATTCTCAGTGGTTGGTTTCCCCCGACGGCTTCGCCCGGTGACATAGACCGTGGCCCCAGCTTCACCAAGTACGGCGGCAATCCCTTTCCCAGCCCCACGGCTGGCACCAGTTACCAGTGCAATCTGATCAGCAAGTTGCTTCATGCAATGTCTCCAAAAAATGAATTGGCAAGTTTGAACAGACATTGTAGGCTGCCATTCCTGACATCTTGTGTCATATTAGGGCTGAAAATACCAGGGTTGGGGCTTGGGGCTGAAAACTTTGGGCTGAAGATTTTGGGGATCTCCACCCCTGCATGCGGATCTAATCCGATTCTGGAATGGGATCCTTGTGTTAGAAAACACACCAGTTTGTAGTCAGTAGTCAATAGTTTACTAAATTCTTTTGAATGAATGATTTGACTGTTTTCTAATACGACCGCTTCATTCCAAAATGGTATCAAATAGAGTTTGTGAACTACTGACTACTGACTACTGACTATTGACTATAAACTTGTATCACCCTGTCATTTTGTCACTTCTCCGGGAGGTTCAACATGCGGGCAGACCGTCTGGTGGCCATTGTGCTGCTGCTTCAAAAACATCGCCAGCTAACCGCTCGTGACCTGTCACAGCATCTGGAAGTTTCGGAACGGACGATCCTGCGCGATATGGAAGCCCTCTCAACGGCAGGTATTCCGGTTGTGGCCGAACGTGGTCACAATGGCGGCTGGCGATTGATGGAAAACTATCGCACGACCTTGACCGGGTTGAATGCAGGCGAGGTCCAGGCTCTGTTCGTCAACCCTCCGGCAAAGTACCTGTCTGACCTTGGGTTTGATCAGTCTTCAACATCAGCGGCACTAAAACTGCTGGCGGCACTTCCATTGACAATGCAAACGCTCGCCGAACGGGTCCAGGAGCGAATCTTTGTTGATGAAAGCGGCTGGAATCGGCCCGAGGAAGCCATTCCGCACCTTGCAAAACTTCAGCCGGCCATCTGGCAGGATCACACGGTATTTCTGACCTATCGCCGTGGCGATGAAACCACTGTCGAGCGAACGGTCCACCCGCTGGGACTGGTTGTCAAAGGCGGTGTCTGGTATCTGGTGGCAGCGGTCCCGGAAGGTGACGTCCGGACATTTCGGGTTTCGCGAATTGCCTCGGTCCTGGTCAACGACGAAGTGTTTGACCGTCCCCCTGGCTTTGATCTGGCTCGGTTTTGGAAATCTTCCTCGGCTGCCTTCCAGCAAAAGCTGTCGGGATATGTCATGAAAGCCAGAGTTTCAAAAGCGGTTCTGCCCTGGGTCCGGTATGGGGGACGTTTTGCCAAAGTGGAAATTGCAGCCGAACCTGACCCAGACGGATGGACCGCAATCGAGGTTCGATTTGACGTCGAAGAAGGCGCCCTGCAATATGCACTTGGCTTTGGCGCTGAGTTGGAAGTGCTTGAACCGTTGACGTTACGTGAGCGCATTGTCGAACGAGCGCGGGAAACAATTGAATTTTATTGTGTTATCAGTCCCAAAAATAAAGAAAAAGAGACCAATTCATGAATGTTTTCAATGATTTAAAACGCATGCCCCGTGAAATCTGGATCCAAAGCCTCGCGATCCTCATTAACCGGGCCGGGACCATGGTGCTCCCCTTCCTGGTCATTTACCTGACCAAAGGACTCGGTTTTTCGGCCCGGAGCGCCGGATTTGCAATTACCGTCTATGGCATTGGATCCGTCGCGGCCTCACCACTGGCTGGCCGATTAAGTGACCGCCTGGGACCGATGACGGTTTTGACCACCTCGCTCATTACTTCAGGCTGTCTGTTACTCTTCTTTCCATTTATTTCCTCGTACGGGACAATTCTGGCACTCACCCTGGCCTGGGCAGTTGCCTCTGAAACGTTTCGCCCGGCATCAATGGCCAATATCAGCGATCTGGTCGGGCCTGAGTTACGCAAACCCGCTGTGGCACTCATCCGGCTGGCCGTAAATCTCGGAATGAGCATCGGTCCGGCTGTGGGCGGCGTGCTGGTCTTGATTTCTTTCCCCTCCATTTTCTGGATTGATGGGTTGACCTCTATCCTGGCTGGAATTCTGCTGCTGGTCGTCTGGGTTAAAACCCGAACTCCAGACCGCCCACATCACCACACAACCCTGGTCAGCCAGCAATCGCTCTCACCGGCTGAAAACAGGAGCATCCTGCAAGATACCCACCT
>DAOQNB010000580.1:0-4640 GCA_035335845.1 Acidobacteriota bacterium
CGGTACGCCATATTTCGTGCCCAATTTTATTTATTGGGAGTGGTGCCGATACCCGCATGCCCAACGATACCGTCTTAGAACCACTTTTTGCTGCTGCCCGCAACCCACTCAAACAAAAGTTTATCGTGGCGGGCGCCCGCCATGGTCATGCCTATGATGTGGCCCCTCTGGAGTATCAGAAAATTGTGGCTCAATTTCTCAGAAGTATCAGTATGTAAAAAACTTAGCCCAACATGTAAGCATTTTGTAAAAAGCCCTTTCAGGCGCAACCGGGTATTGCATTTCCACGTACCGCGCGATATCCACACATCAAATCAATCAAAGACATATCTCTTCACCAAAATCAGAAAGGATTTCTCCCAATGAAGTCTGCACACACCAGTCTCGTGCGTTCGGCAATTTTTGCCTTGATCATCACCATTTGCACCTCATGTACCGCCTTCGCTTTCGCCAAACAGGACAAACGGAAAGCAACCAAAATTCAAAGCGCGACCGTTGCTGTCGGGAAAAACAAAGCGGCTGTTGAAGTTCGCTACCTGAACCTGCCCTGGGGTGAAACAACCTTTGGGTATATCGAAAACGGCGGAAATCAATACTACAGCAACCGGACCTGGCCATTTGCCCATTTGAAACTTGGCGTCAAAGCCAAATTTAACGGCTCAGAAATTACCCCTGGCGATTATGTGATGTACATCACACCAAAAAGCGGCGACACCCCAATGACGCTCTCGATTGCCTCCTTCAAACCCAATAGCACCGGCACCTTCCTCCAGGATGGCAATGTCTTCACTGAAACCCCCAAAGATGTGGTTGAAGTTGCCAAAAAAGCAGTGACCTTTGAAAAAGGCGATACTTTGATCAATGAGTTGAAGATTGATCTGGCATCCGACAAAAGCGATGTCGCGTTCAAAGTGCACTATGGCAACCGGTTGATGACCGAAAAACTGAACCTTAAATAGCACTTGATTTCCGGCACGCTGATGTCCCAGGCCGCCCTTTCCGCTCGAATTTCAGGAGACTTTTTTGTTATGAGTAAAACCAACGTCGCAGAATTACCCGTGAATGGCACCGCGGTTGAAAAAGAAGCCCCGTCAGAACCATTGATCCCAGTCACCAATACTGACTCAACCTCCTACTCAATGCTTGAGCCACGGATGAAAAAAGTATACGGCGCGTATTATAAGGAGCTGTATTTCACCCCGGAACGCCGGGTACTGTCCCCAAAAGTTCAGGAATTGATTTCCATTGCGGCCTCACTGGTCGCCAAGTGCGAAGGTTGTATTGACGGCCATATGAAAAAGGCCCTCGAACTTGGCGCCACTAAAGAAGAAATCAGCGAAACCATCTGCATTGCCGCCGCCATCAATGCGGCCTCCATCATTGACCTCAGCGATGGTACAGCGGCACGGCTGGGATTAAATCACTTTCCCAGCAAACCACGCCCCAAACAGGAAGAGTAATTGCTCCGCCACTCGACCACTGCGTACCCTACCGATTTTCCATACACGACGTTGCCTGTCAGGCAGTCAATTGACTGCCTGATCAAGGTCGTGGTGTACGCTTGAACAGGCCAAAACTCATCGTGCACATATTGATGTGGTCACCAGACCACACTACCTATTCAGAGAAGAGGACCCCACCCATGAAAGCAGGAAAGCTGTATCGTTCCCTCGGCATGCTCGCCATTGTGCTCATGCTCGGAACTATTTCCGTTTTGGCAGCCCCCACAGGCGGCAGTAAATTCAACCACACGACTCAATCCAAAGAAGCCAAACAGTATTTTGACCAGGCAATTCAGGCGCTAGAGAGCTATGCGCTGCCGCCGCAGATCAACGGATTGGCCAAGAAAGCCATTGACCTGGATCCGGACTATGCCCTGGCGACTTATATTTACGGTGTGACCTTGACCCCGCCACAGGACCCAACCCCGGTCGTGCAGAAAGCATTTGAACTGGGCAAAAAAGCCTCGGATGGTGAACGCCGATATCTGGAAGCCGTCCAACTCATTCGGCAACAAAAAGCCACCGAAGCTCTGCCAATCCTCAAAGAACTTTCAACCCAATTTCCAGATGAACGCCTGGTTCAGATGATGCTGGGTCAGGTTTCAATGAACAGCGGAAATCGGGTTGATGCCAAAGCGGCCTTTGAAAAAGCGCGTCAGCTTGATGGCACCACCGCCCGGGTCTATGGATTTTTAGGAAATGTCGCGTTGATGGATGCCCGGTTCAGTGAAGCACGTGAACTCTTTAAAACCGCGCTGAATAAAAAAGTCCCAGGTGCCGCTCCATTCAATGCCCACTATGGTCTTGCCTATGCAGAAATGTATGACGGCAAACCGGAAAAGGCGATCAAACACCTGGAAGCGTTCTATGCCGAATATATCAAAACTGAGGCACCCAAATTCTTCCCACCTGTGTTTATCTGGAATTCAATTGCCCGCATCAACCTTGAAACCGGTAAGGCTCAAGAGGCAATGAAGGCCTATGAAAAAGGGTACGAAAGCGTTCCGAGCAGCAATTTGAACGATGATGACAAAAAAACCTGGCTGGGTCGCATGCACCATGGCCGCGCTCGTTCACTCGCCAAACTTGGAAAATTTGATGAAGCCTGGCAGGAAGCTGAACTGATCAAGAAAATGATCGAAGACGGCGGCGAAAAAGGCAAACAATACTGGACGTCCTACCACTACGTCGCCGGCTATATCAAACTTGAGAAAGGTGAACTCCCAGCCGCGATTGAACACCTCAAACAGGCTGATCAGACCAATGAATTCCATCGGCTGTTGCTGGCGCGGGCCTATGAAAAATCGGGCGACAAGGACAATGCGAAACTGATCTATACCGAACTGGCCAAACAACCCTTGCCAAATCTTGAAACAGCCCTCGCTTATCCCGAAGCCAAGAAGAAGTTGAAGGGATAAGCATCGGTCATGGCTTGAAGATGGAAGTCCATCAAAGCAAAAGGGAACCTGAGCAATCAGGTTCCCTTTCTTCTTGTTGGGGATTGGGTTACAGCCAGGGCCATTTGTGACGGCAGGTGGTACTACGGTTTGAGTTGCTGGCGGAGTCGTTCCAGGTTTTGAACCGCGCCGAGATACTTAGGATTGAGTTTGACGGCTTGCTCAAAAGCCTGGAGCGCTTCAGCCGATTTCCCCTGCTGAACCAACGCCACGCCCAGGTTGTTGAAACATTCAGCACAGGTTGGATTGAGCGTAACAGCCAGTTGTAACTCCTGAACCGCGGCACCCAGGTTCTGCTGACCGAGCCAAAGCTGTCCCAGCATAGCACGCAAGGCAGCATTACGCGGATCCGCGTCAATTCCCTGCCTCAATACCGCAATGGCCTGATCCGGCTTACCAAGCGTTCGATAGGTCAGCCCCAGGTTGAGGTAGGCTTCGGTGTAAGCTGGATCAATTTCAATGACCCGGATAAATTCAGTTTCAGCCGCCTTGAAGTTTCCAGTTTGCGCCAGCAAGACGGCAAATTCGTGATAGGTGATGGCCTTGGGTGGAAGCTGATCCACAATTTCCTGATAAATGAGAACGGCTTCGCGGCTTTTGTTCTGATGTGCCAGCAATCGAGCCTGATTTAAGCGTGTCTTTACGTTGGCTGGCTTTAACTCAATGGCGCGATTAACCTCAATCTGCGCCTCTGAATAACGCCCACGAGAAAAATAAAATTCTGCCAGGGCATTATGAAGATCAACTTTATTTGGGTCGAGGGAGACAGCCGTTTTCAGCATCTGTTCAGCCTCAGGATCCCGCCGGAGTGATGCCAGAACCTGTCCCTGCATCAGGTACCCTTTCGGATTTTGCGGCGCGTCCCTCACCAGAGCCTGGGTAAAAGCCAGCGGCGTGCGCCAGTCCACATTCCGAATAGATGTTCGAGCGATGCCGGCGACTGTCAACACCACACATCCAGCCAGTGCGACGGTGCGCCACCAGTTTCCTCGTTGCATCATCCACGCCAAACCGGCAGCCCCAAGCAGGCAAATACTTATGGATGGAAAATAGAGGGTTCGTTCGGCAATTAAGATTCCGATTGGAAAAACTAAATTTGAAACCAGGAAGAGTGTCCCAAAGAAAAAGAAAATGGCAAACGACGTGAGTTTTTCATACTGAAACAAGATCACCCCGGCAATTATCAAACCGCCAATCAGTGCCAGTGATAATCCAGCAGTCAAAGTCAATGTATGGGTTAATGGAATCTGGCTAAAATCATAGTCTGATGCCAGATGAGCTGGCCAAACCAAAAGCCCAATTATTTTGACAAAACCGTAGGCCATCGTCAGCAGTCGAGCAGGAAACCCCGTATCCTTAAAAAATGACTCGCTTTCACTCACACCAATTTGAGAGAGAATCAGGGTACGGGCTGTGAGATACAACCCAAGAGGAATGAGAAAACCAGCATATCCCGCCAGAAAGAATTTCCACTGAGTACGCCAGGTTGCTGGCCCAAACTGGTATACATCAACCAGAATCAGAACTCCGAGTAAGGTAACCGCGCTTTCTTTGGTAAATAAAGCCAGGAAATACAGAATGACCGCATACCAGTAAAATCGAAGGCTTTCAGTTCGAAACCGATACGCCAGCCAGGCACTTAAACAAAATGTGGCCGCCAGAACTTCAGGGCGACCAGCAA
>DAOQNB010000581.1:0-4634 GCA_035335845.1 Acidobacteriota bacterium
GGCTGGTCGCCTGATTGGATTTTGATTCCCACTGGCTTGCCGGACTGGGACTTCTGACTGATTTCAATCACATTGTCGTCTGAATTGCGGTCAATCAACTTGTTGTACGGGTCAATTCCAGCTCGGGCGGGTTCTTCGTCCACAGTGATTTCAAATTCCATCTGAGGTTTGTCAATTCGGTATTTCTGGAGATGAAGAACTTTTTCTTTCTTCTTGTCACCTGAAAACACGCCGATATCAATCAAGTCATTGATGGCAATTTCCTTTTCATCGCCTGACCCATCTGCCCGCAATTTTTTGGCGTCAACTTTGAGCTTGACCAGGTATTTGCCATCCGGGGTTTTGCTGTAGCTGGTTTCAATCGCCCGATTTTCAAATAAGGTAATGGTTTCAAAGAGGTCGGTAATCAAATACTGCATTTCTGGTGGCGTGACTTCGCGAATGTACTTGAGAAACTCCAGCGAATTGGTAAACGGCGGATTTTGGAAACCACATTCCTTGATGAATTTTTTCAGCGCCGCATTGACCTTGTCTTCGCCAATGTAGTCCTTGAGGGCATACATCACCAGACTGCCTTTCTGATAGTAGACATAACTTTCAGCTTCGACATAGGCCAGTGCTGGTTCGTTTTTGCGTTCTGCTGTGCGCCCGCGTAGATAGCGGTCCAGTTCATACTTGAGGAACTTCCGCATTTTTTCCTTCCCATATTCCTTTTCCATTACCATCAGCGCCGAATACTGCGACAGCGTTTCAGCCAGAAGCGTCGAACCCTGGACATTGCCGCCGATGACCTGATGTGCCCACCACTGGTGCGCCAGTTCGTGGGCAGTCACATAAAACGGGTAATCAATGTCGTCATCTTTGACCACCCGGGCGATAAACCCAATGCTTTCAGAATATGGAATCGTGTTTGGGAATGACTGAGCAAACGAGGCATAGCGCGGAAATTCAATAATCCGGAATTGTTTGTGCTGATACGGCCCGAAATTGACGGTGTAGTAATCGAGCGACTTTTTGACCGACTGGATCATCCGGTCCAGGTTATAGGCATGCGCCGGGTGATAGTAGACCTCGATGTTGACATCATTCCACCGATCCCGTTTGACCTGATAGCGGCCAGACAGGACAGCAAAAAAGTGGAGAACTTTGGCCTCCATTTTGTATTCAAAATACCGCCGGCCATTTTCGAGCCACTCACGTTGCAGATACCCCGGAGCAATCGCAATCTGATCGGGAGAAGTGCTGACCGTGGCGTTAAAGGTCGTCCAATCAGCATCATTGGCGATATAGGTGTTCATCCGGGCGTCAAGGTTGTCAGGGGGGGCCATTCCAGGTCGTGGCGGCAGGCCCAGTTTTTTGCGCTCATCCTCATCTCGCATTTCCGCATCCGGCTGATAGCCGATTTTTGGAAAATACGAACTATTGAAAAATGTGCCGTTTTCAACAATCGAATTGTTTTCCCCGCTGTTGCGAAAGCCGGGGTTTTTCTCTTCAACCTCAAATGCCAGTTCCATGTGTTCGCCTGGTTTGAGCGGCGTGGGGAGCTCATAAATTCGGTAGCTGTGATCTACGTCTTTGAGCGTCTCTTTGACCTGGCGGGAGAAATTTAAATTCTTGATCGTGTCAGACTGATCCGTAATGTGAATGGCAGTAATGTCCGTCTTGGTTTTGTTTTCAAGGACATAACTGCCTTTGGCTCGAAACTCGCGGGTTTCGGGAAACAGATCAACATTGAGGTTGACGGCGGTGATGCGGGGTTGAGGGATTTTCTCATACTTTTTGTAGAGTTTTTCATATTCCTTCACCGCCGCTTTGGTGTCATCAGAAGTACGGTATTTATTCAAAATATTGGTGTTATAAAAAATATATACACCACTCCCAACAAATGTCACCGCCAGCACTCCCAGAATTGCCGTCAGCGGGAAGCGCAAATTCTGGCGGGCATTTTGAACCCGTGCTTTCCAGCTTGTATCAACCCCTTTGACCGAGAGCAATACCGTGAGCACCGCCAGCAGCCCGGCACAGGCCGTCCAGTACACCGTAAACCAGAGCATCGGTTTGGCAAAATGACCAAACCCGTTCATATCCGAATAGACATAAGACGCATTGCTGCTATAGCGATAGAGTTTGTGCTCCAGGCCAAATTCGCCAATAAACCCAAGCGACATAAAGAACAAAATCACCACCGCGTGACCCAGAAACTTGTTCTTGAGTACCGTTTGGGCCAGCAGAGCCACAGCGGTGACCTGAATCAGTGATGGGAGCTGAATCAGAAAGGCTTCTTTAAGGTACAGGGCCAGTTCAAACTTAAAGTAGCCATGCCAGACCTGAATTCCCATTCCAACCAGAGTTAATGCCAGGAGCAACACCGAATACACCAGTGTTAACGCTGTCAACTGGCTGAGGTAGGTCAGAAATCCAGGGAGCGGCAGGGCATCGTGAATCTGATCAAATTTGACCCCGCGCTCTTTCCAAACCAGTTCACCAGCATACATCGTGACCAGAATGATAAAGAACAGGCCAAATCCGCCCTGAATGACCTCGATAATGATGTAAGTCACTGGAAAGACTTGCGTTCCATAGAACTTCCCTGCCTGTGAGCCATTGAGCATCAGAATAAACATGCCGATGAACACAATCGCCATAAAGGGGATTTCTTTGACGACACTCAAAAAATTCAACCGGGTCAGGGTCAGGTACTGCAGCCAGCGGGTTGACCCGGTAAACAACTGCTGGACAACGGGTAAGTGCAGATGTGCCGGTTTTGGAACCGCCGGTTCGGCAAGGTTCGCTTTTTTCTTCCCGCTGCCAAAGAAGGAAAGTTTTTCGGAAGAAAATGTAAAAAACCGCATAACCAGAACCAGGGCAACAGCACCAACGCCCATCCAAATCAACCGGTTATAGAGCAAAACCCCGGTCATCGGCAGTAACTGGCTGTTGCGTTCAGCAACGGTCCAATATTTGGTAATGACATTGATGGCTACAATGCCAAGCGGGTCTGCCAGACCGGGCAGCGTGTCGTTGCCGATTTCCCGAATCAGCGGGAGCGTGATCAAATACAACGCAAAAAACACCACACCTTGCAAATACACCGCCAGCAGGCTTCGGGAAAGAGCGCCGACGAGAAAGAAAAGGGCGCCGGTGAGGAAAATCGAGGGAACAGCCAGCACCAGGAACGGCTGAAAATAATTGGCGAGATGCACCGGCATGAGCTTGGTTTTATCCGCCCAGGGCATCAAGCCTCCAATCAACATTCCAAGCGGAATTCCAGCATACACCAGCAACATCACCAGATAGGACGCCAGAAACCGGCCTCCCAAATAGCTGCGCTTGTTGAGGGGTGTGGTAAACAGGGTTGAATAGGTATTTTGTTCAAAATCCCGATGAATGGCCGTGCCAAAAATGGCTGAGGTAATCAGGACCCCAAAGGCACCCAGCACCGCCGTCATCATACTGATTCCATAGGGGCCATTTTTGAGAACTTTCCCACCGACACCAATACTGAGCCCTTCGGTGCTGGTATACAAAAACCCCATCAGAAACCACAGCCCGAAATACATATAAGTCGAGATGCGCTTAAACCGGTAATTCATTTCAAAGCGAAAAATTTCAGCAAACATATCCACCTGCACAATCTTTCCATTAAGGGTTCAGGGGTTCAGGGGTTCAGGGTTCAGGGGTTTCGATTTTATGTCCCTTTCGTCCTGGATGTCCTTTCACGCTGAACCCTGGTTTTTCAAACCGTGGCGCCGTTTTTCAGCGTGTGGAAATACACGTCTTCCAGATCAGTTTCAGTTGGGTGAAATGAAGGATCCGGCTGGCTGTCAGCATAGACATGGATTTCAGTTTTCCCGGCGACCAGGCGGGTGGAAATGATGTCAAACTCACGTTGAAAAGTTTCAAGCTCGCTTTTATGGATGAATTTTTTCCAGATTTTTCCATGGACTGATTCAATCGCCTCGACTGGATTTCCCGAAAGCAGGACCCGGCCTTTGTTGATAATGGCCATCTGGGTGCAGAGTTCTTTGACGTCTTCGACAATGTGGGTTGAGAGGATCACAATCACGTTTTCACCGATTTCACTCAGCAAGTCCAGAAACCGGTTTCGTTCGGCTGGATCGAGGCCAGCGGTAGGTTCATCCACAATGATCAACTTTGGATTTCCAAGCAGCGCCTGAGCAATACCAAACCGCTGCTTCATACCGCCGGAATACCCGCCCAGGTGTTTTTTGCGCACATCAAACAAATTGGTCTGGTGCAGCAGCGCGGCCACCACGTCTTTGCGTTCTTTGGGACGGGTGATTCCTTTCAAAATTGCAATGTGATCGAGCATGGCCTCGGCACTCATGCGCGGATAAACCCCAAATTCCTGTGGCAGATAGCCAAGTACCCGCCGAACCGCGTCTTTGTCGTTGAGCACATCAATTTCGCCCAACCGGACTTGACCTTCATCGGCTTCCTGCAGGGTGGCAATGGTGCGCATCAAACTCGATTTTCCAGCGCCGTTTGGGCCAAGCAGCCCAAACATGCCACGGTTGATCGTCAGCGACAGGTCGTTGAGGGCCTTGACGCCGTTGGGATAGGTTTTCGAAAGATGTTCAATGACCAGGTTCATAGACAAACTGGACTCCTCA
>DAOQNB010000582.1:0-4633 GCA_035335845.1 Acidobacteriota bacterium
ATTTTAGGGTTCTGAAAGGTATTTGATACCATTTTGCAATAGAATTCTTGTCTTACAGGGAAGCTAAACTATTGAAAAAATTGTGTTTCGCTGAGCCCTGAACCCTGAACCCTAAATGGTATTGATTTCCAGACACCAGCACCAAATCCACGCCCCAGGGGGCCTATTCCAGCCATACCATATCAGAAACCGGAAAAGACGCCGAAGACTGGTTTCCTGATTTTCCACAGCGATACACTCAGGATTCGCGCTACACTGGCGAAATTGAAACCTCGATTCTTTTTGTGGAGACTCACTTGCTATGCCAAACCAGCCGAAAGCGGCTCTGGAAGGGATTCGCGTGATTGAAGCCGCGACCCTGTTTGCCGGCCCCCTGGCCGGAACCTATCTGGCGGACTTTGGTGCCGAAGTCATCAAAATCGAACACCCCAACGGCGGCGATCCGGTTCGTGTCCACGGCCCCACCAAAGATGGCGTTCCCCTCTGGTGGAAAATGGCCGGGCGCAACAAACGCTCGATCACACTTTATATCGGAACACCCGAAGGTCAGGACATTGTGCGAAGGCTGGTTCAGGACGCGGATGTCTTGATCGAAAACTTCCGGCCCGGCACGTTGGAACGATGGAACTTAGCGCCAGATCTCCTGCACGAACTGAATCCGAAGCTGATCATCGCCCGTGTTTCCGGGTTTGGCCAGCAAGGCCCTTATCGAACCCGCCCAGCCTTTGGCACCCTTGCTGAAGCCATGAGCGGGTTTGCGGCTATGACTGGAGAACCGGATGGCCCACCGACCCTGCCCCCGCTTGGGTTGGCCGATAATATTGCCGCCATGGCCACCACGATGGCGATTTCATTTGCGTTGCACGCCCGACACTCAACCGGACGCGGCCAGGTGATTGATCTGGCGTTGATTGAGCCGATTTTGACGATTCTGGGGCCGCAACCGACGTGGTTTGATCAACTTGGGCTGGTTCCGCCACGGCTTGGCAATCGCTCGATGAATAATGCCCCGCGCAACACCTACCAAACCAAAGACGAACGGTGGGTGGCGGTTTCAACCTCGTCGCAAAATATTGTCGAACGGGTGATGCGGCTGGTTGGCCACCCTGAAGTCATTGAAGAACCCTGGTTTGCGTCTGGCGTTGAACGCGCCAGACATAGCGATTTGCTGGATTCGATGGTTGGTGGCTGGATTGCCCGCCACACGCTTGACGAAGTCATGGCGGCGTTCGAAGCCGCCGAAGCCGCGATTGCCCCGGTCTATGACATCCGCCATATTATGACCGACCCACAGTTTCAATTTCGCGACACCATCACGACCATTCCGGACGAAGAACTTGGCGAAGTCAAAATGCAGAATGTGATGTTTCGGTTGTCAGAAACGCCGGGCCACATCAACTGGACCGGACACAAACTTGGGCAGGATAATGACCTGGTGTATCGCGAAATGCTGGGATTGAGCGAGGAATATCTGATTGAGTTGAAAGAGAAAGGAGTCATTTAATGAAATGGTTATGGATTGGAGGGATCATTCTCTGTCTCTTGGTTGGGAACAGGGTGGTTTACAGTAGTGAACTCCATGAATTTGGCCACATCGGCACGGTTCGCATTTTCCAGGGTCAAGTTCGAGACCCGGCAGATGAACCACTTGCAGGAGCTATGCTTGAACTGACCAACCAGGAAACCCAAAAAGAATATTCAATCCAGTGCAAAAAAGATGGGCGGTTTACTAAAAAGCGGCTTCCCAGTGGAACTTATGAAGTCAAAGTGATGGCAGATGGCTTTGACCCGTGCCAGTTTACTGTAACCATTGATCCGCTTGATCCCACAGCCTCAGAACAATTTATCATCACCCGCATTCCACCAGGGTGCTCGGGTGGCGGGGCTGGAGTTGCGCTGGTCAATGATCTCAGCGACCCGTCCTATCAATCCGATCAAGAATATGAGTCATCCAATTGAGTTCTACCGAACATATATCAACGATTATCTTGAGTGTTTACAACAACTTGCCCACTCACTCCAGCACGATGTGACACAGGTACCAGACAAAGACCCGTATAACTTCAGACATGGTGACCATTTCCGACACATTGCGGCGCAATTACTCGAACTCAGAGCGGAGTTGATTCACTCTGAGGCAGTTGGTGATCCACCTCACCTCCGTTCAGAAATCACAAAAGATAAATTAGTACCGATCTTAGATCATTTGTATAAAATATTTTACAAAGAAGGCGCACCAATCTCCCGTTGGGATTTATGGTCACTTCTGGACGATAAAACCAATCCCTATCACGAGTGGTTTCAATCATCAGAGAATCTTGAGCTATTTGCTCAGAGGGGAATTCAGTTTTTTGATGAATTTGAAGAATGAAGGTATCAAACCTGCTATTTTGACCACGAGGCGCGATTTATCAGGAACATTTTGCCGGGACTTACCAGTTCAAGACTTTTTGTGTTGGCTTCATCAACCAAACTATCCCAACTGAAAATCCATTTTAAATTGCCACATCTCACGGATTTGCTTAGAGTTGCTCGGATTGACGCCTGCTTGTGGGCACCATCCATCACACCTGGGGACACACTATGCGGAGTCTGAAAGATTTGCTCGGGCTGACGCTCGATGGGAAATACCTGATAGAAAAGATGCTCGGCCAGGGCGGTATGGGCGCAGTGTTTCTGGCAACCCACCTGGGAACTGAACGAACCGTCGCTCTCAAAGTCATCGCTCCGGAATTTATGGCCAACGAAGAGTTTATCGAGCGGTTTCGGCGTGAAGCCAAAGCTGCTGGACGGCTGCGTCACCCCAATATTGTCAATGTCACTGATTTTGGGTTCACGCTGGTCGGGGCAACCCAAATTGCCTACCTGGTGATGGAGTACCTCGATGGGAGCACCCTGACTGAAGTTCTGAATTTCAAACACCAGCTCCCGGTGAACGTGGTGGTTGACGTGGTGGAACAAATCTGTCTGGCCATTGAGCGCGCCCACCAGCATGGCATTGTCCACCGCGATCTAAAACCCGACAATATCTGGCTCGAACCTGACGGACGCGATGGTTATAACGTCAAGGTTCTTGACTTTGGCATTGCCAAACTCCGTGGGGCGCCGGCTGACAATGCCCTCCCCAGCCCAACATTGCCACTGGCTCAACTTGAAGTACCTGACTCAACCACATTTCCCAATGTCACCGAGGAGGTTTCAGAGGCTGCCACCTTCATCAAACCAACCGTCCAGCAACCTGACTCAGCCGGACTGGCGACTGAACGCCAACTGGCTTCAGCCCAAACCGAAGCGGCAACGATGATGCAGCCATCTCCGGTTGAATTGAGTAAAGCCTCTCTCAGTCTTGACTCAGAAGGAAGCACCAAAATTCAGCCGACTGGGGGAAGTGGAAGACAGGGGTACACTTCTGGCGCCAGGGCCTATTCGTCTGGGTCGCTGTTATCAACGCGCCATACCGGAGATAGCCAGATTACCCGGCTTGGATCGGTGATGGGAACGCCAATGTATATGTCGCCGGAACAATGCCGGGGCGAAGAAGTTGATACCCGATCAGACCTCTACAGCCTGGGAGTAATTGTCTACCAGATGCTGACAGGCGAGCCGCCGTTTCGGGGTGATACGTCACAACTCCTGGTCAAACATCAAACCGAAGCACCGCCTCCGTTTCCCAAAAAACCGAGAATCCCCAAACGAATTGCCAAACTGGTCCTCTCCGCCATGGCGAAAGATCCAAACCAGCGGCCCATCACAGCCACGGCATTTGCCAGTGCGTTCCGCGCCCGAACCGAAGGCTTTTGGTCATTTGTCAGCCAGGGGGTGAGTCTCTATAACCAGTATTTTAAAACTTTCTTATGGATTTCAATCATTGCTCACACACCAATGATCTTATTTGGTTTTTTGTATACAGTTTATAATATCAAACGGTGGGTGGCTTTTGGCCCAGAGGCAGTGCATAAATCCGGTTTTTTCGAGTTCTTACTCGGAATTGGAGGAATTATCGAGTCTTTGATTGCCTGTCTATTTGCACCAATTGTCGTGCAACTGCTGGCGGTCCAGATCAGGCGAGTTTCGCTCCGACCGATGCTTCATGTACTGAAAAGAAACCTGAAACCTCTGGTCAAAACCGTGGTGTGCTACTTTGTGGCAATAGCACTGGCCAGCGCTTTATGTGGGTTCCCGGTCTTGTGGGCCTGGGTTACATTTTCCTTTACCATTCCTGTTTTTTTAGTGGAAGGATTGTCTGGAATTGCAGCTTTAAAACGTTCAAAAGAACTGGTCTACCGCTTATGGTTTACAGTGGCTGGAGTATTGATTGTCAATGCGATGATCGAGGGTTTTTTCCTGCCTGCTATCAGCAATCAACTTGCCCATAGTGTCATCAAAGTATCGCCTGATTTCCGTGGAGTTTATGACAAGGCGGTATTGCCATTTTTTCTAACGATCAGTTCGGTTTTTTTATCTCCTATTCCACAAATCGCCTTATTGATTGCTTATGTTCGTACCCGACAGGCCGGAGGCGAAACAATGAAGGAAATTTCTGAGCAATGCCGCTCCCGGTGGGAAGAGGTGAAACAGGGAGAATGAAGAATGAAGAATGAAGAATGAAGAATGAAGAATGAAGAATGAAGAA
>DAOQNB010000583.1:0-4606 GCA_035335845.1 Acidobacteriota bacterium
TCATTGCTTTTCAAGGAATTGAAAAAGAAAGCTGTGTTCCCGCTGCAATTCCCAATGCCCTGGCACGCCCGGCAGGGATTTCAAGCACATACTGGCCGGTTCCTGACCTCCGTGGGATATCGGCATCCGGTGTTTCGGCGGTGGTGCGTGGGACATTCGCTGCCACGCTTGTGACGCGTTTGTCAGCCCCGATGAAAATGATGTCCAGGTCAATCAGCGTGTTTTTCATCCAGAAGGTATGCGGTGCTTCGCGATTGTAAATAAAGAGCATTCCCCGATCTGGCGCTAAACTTTTACGCAGCATCAGTCCGATTTCATGTTCGGTTGGTGTGCGGGCCATTTCAACACTCAGTTTGTGTCCACCTGGTAGTGTCAGCGTTGTGGTGGCAAGGTTTTGCTTGCCGTATTGCCAGTCGTCCAGCGTAGCTTGTGGAATGATGAAAAACACTCCCAGAGCCAGGAAGAGCACGCCGCCAATCAGGGCGATGATTTGACGTCGGGAAGATTTCGATGGTTTCAGTGCGGGTTTAACTACTTTTTTCGAAGAATGCTTTTTGGCCATAACTGCACCAGATTTATAGGGTTCAGGGTTCAGGGTTTCTAAACCAATTGAATTCAGGTATTTTCGATTATTACCTCTGCAACAGTTAGTGGATTTTCTGTATTGAGGCTACGGTTTTTCCTGTCGCCGGAAGTTGAACTCTGCCAGCAGTTTGATTCGAACGGGTGACCCGGCCTGAGTGGCTGGTTTAAAGGCATAATTCCGGATTGCCTGAATTACGGCTTCATCCAGCCCATATCCGGCCCAGCGAACGATCCGAATATCTTCAACTTTCCCGGTTGTGCCAAACACAATTTCAGCCTCAACTTTGGCTTCGATATCGGCATCACGGGCGGCTTCGGTGGTGGTTGGGCGTGGCCGCTTGAGGAAAATCGGCAAGGTCACGTCTTCTGGAACTTCGCCACTTCGCAAGTCAAGCACTGTATCCTCAGAAGAATCATTCAGTTGGGACCGTTGCTCTTTCCGAAAAGCCTGAAACTCATGTACCACCGTCGTTGCCAGCCGGCTGGCTTCACAGACCGCTTCGGCGCGGGCATGTTCGGGAAAGGGTCCCTGGGCTTTGAAATCGTGAAACCCGACCAGTGTCCCGGTTCGGGCATCAATGCAAAACAGACTGAGCTGGATTTCAAAATAGGATTCGTGTGTACTGTTGACACGTCTGGCGCTGAGCACACGCCCCTGAAGGTAAAAATCGCAGCCAAGCGCGGCACCGAGTTGCTGGGCTTCTTCACAGCGCGGGTTAAAGTTGAGGGCTGAACCATTCCGGGCGGAAAGGGCAGCCCCAACCAGATTCGACGGCAGCACCTCAACACCACTGACCTGTAACCCCTGGCTCAGGGCGGCTTCGAGTGAGAGTGATGGGATCTCAGGTGCTAACGTCACAGTTTCAAACGGGATAATCCCGGCTTGAAGTGATGATTGCGATGCCGCCTGCACCGAGTCATCATTCATCAACAGCAGGATCAGTGCAGCCAAAAGCAGGCGCCACGCATGGTGTCTGATGAAATACATTGGTTTGATCAGCCGGAAGGTTGTTGCTGATAATGCCAATTTAGAATGAAGAATGAAGAATAAAGAATGATTCAAACGCATTGATTCCAGATATTTAATGGTCCCATAAAATATAAGGAGTCCATTTCAAATAGTATAAGAGTGAAATTTGGTGGGACGTAACGGAGATGTATCAGGAGAATTTCCACTTTTCATTTTTCGATTGAACACCTCTACCAGTTTGAAATGAACTCATCGGATTAGGAAGTTATTAAATACCTGGAATCAATTGGCTTAACCAATTCTTCATTCTTCATTCTTCATTCTTTATTCTAAATTGGTATTAGCTGTTGACAGAAGCGCCTCGGAGGAATTATTTTTGGCGTCCTTAAAGACCATCTGACAATCTGGATCTGCTGAGCGGGCGTAGCTCAATGGTAGAGTACCAGCTTCCCAAGCTGGGTGTTGTGGGTTCGAGTCCCATCGCCCGCTCCATTTTATTTCCCCTTACAAACATTCCCCTTTAACGATTTAGCTCAGCAAATTGGTGCTTGGTGCTTGGTGCTTGGTGCTTTGGAATCAATTCAGTCCAAAGAATCAAGAACTATCTAGTGGTTAGTGGTTAGAAATCAATATTTTCGAAGAAAAACCAAGAATCAGGTATCAAAAACCAAGCACCAAAAACCAAGCACCAAAAACCAAGCACCAAAAACTAAGAACCAAGAACCAGGCACCAGTCACCAAACCCTAATTCCTCATCGGCATGACCACATAGCGATAGTTGTAGTCACTCTCGCCGTGTGGCCGTAACTGGATTTGTGTGGCTTCATCACGGAATTCGAAACTGATTTCCCCAACATTGACGACTGAGAGAAAATCAAGCAGGTACTGAACGTTAAAGGCCAGTGAATAAGTGTCTCCGTCATAGGGAACTGGTAATGCGTCAAAGCCTTCGCCGGATCCGCTTGACTGGGCGCTGAACTCGATCTGGCCTTCAGTAATGTTGATTTTAATGGCGTGGGTGACATCGTCAGCCATATAGGCGACGCGGCGTAACGTCGCGGCCAGACGATCTGACTCAATGATCAGTGCTTTATCGTTTGCCTTGGGCATCACCATTTCATAATTGGGGAACTGACCGGCGAGCATCCGTGAGATGTAGAGGCGGTTACCAATCTCAAAAAAGATGTGGTTGTCATCTTTGCCAAACTTGATGATTTCATCGTCGGCATCCCCAGCCAGTTTTTGAACCTCAGCCAGTGTCTTTTTCGGGATCAGCAGTTTGATGCTTTCTTTGGGGGCTTTGAATTCAACGCCTGATTTTTCAATAAAGGCCAGTCGGTGGCCATCTGTCGCCACAACCCGCAAGGTCGAGGGGCTGAGAATCACCTGGGCACCGTTGAGGGCAAAGCGGGATTCTTCCTGAGTGGAGGCAAACAACGTCCGGGGAATCATGGCGCGTAAGATCGATGCCGGGACTGAAAATTGTGAATCAGGGACATTTGCCAGTGGCGGGAAGGCTTCTGGATCAGGGCTTAACAGTTTAAATCTGGAGCGTTCACACGTCACAATTGCCTGATCGTTGCCATCGGTTTTGACAGTGATTTCAGCGTCTGGAAGGCTACGGACCAGGTCATACAATTTCCGGGCTGGAAGCAGAATGGTTCCTCCGACTTTTACCTGAGCCGGGCAGAGACAACGCAGCGTTGATTCCAGATCGGTGGCCACCAGGGTCAGCGGTTCGCCTTTTTTGGCGCGAATCAACAGGTTTTGAATGATAGGAATGGTGCTTTTCTTTTCCACCACGCCTTGCAGAAAGTTTAACTCTTTCAGAAGGTCAGAACGATTAACTGAAAATTCCACGGCTGGATTCCTTTTCTTGTTAGCGAAGATACAGTGTGTGGTATAGTGGGCCGCCATTATGATTGAGCCACTGGCCAGATGCAATCCTAACCCAATTCCCAGGGGGTGGGTGTTTTAACCTGCAATTTCCAATCTTCTCTCCATCTTTACCTCAGGTAATATGATCCCTACTTCGTCCGATGATACGCCGCCTCTTGTATCAAGGGGCGAGCATCCATTCTTTCAAAAAATCATTTCCTGGTATCAGTCTGCACCTGTGCTCAGTGCCAGCGGTATTTTCCTGGTTTTGATTCTGGTCGTTTTTGGTGGCTCACTCAAGTATGCAATCCTGGAATATGATTCCTCGACTTATATCTTAAAAGATGAGGCCATTCGATCTATTTCCTGGGAGAATGTCTATCGGATTTTTACATCTAACTATTTTGTAAATTACAACCCACTTCAACGGATTTCCTATATGTTGGAGTATCCATTCTGGGGGAGTTCGCCTGCCGGATATCGTGTCACTAACTGGGGATTACACTGGATCAGTACTTCGCTGTGCTTTGTTTTTTTTCTGCGGCTCACACAACAACCTGTTTCAGCCTGGTTCCTGGCGGTGTGTTTTGCGATTCATCCCAGCCGGATTGAAAATGTGGTCTGGCTGGCTCAACGCAAAGATGTGCTCGCCGCTGTCTTTGGGTTTGCGGCCTTGTGTTGTTTTCAGCAATGGCAGGAGGCTTCTACCCGAAAGCAAAAAGGATACTGGTATGCGTTCACACTTGTGATGTACTGGGGGGCCGTAGCTTCAAAGGCGCAATGGGTCCCACTGTGTCTCATTTTTTTCTGTTTGGATTGGTATAAAGGATACCTGGGCCGCAGCCGAATCCTGGCCTATGCACCTTTTTTTGGATTAACCGCAGTATTTAGCTGGTGGGCATATCAGGCACAAATCCTTGAAACCCAATATCGAGCGGCTGTTTCCCCTGGAGAATGGTTCAATTCACCAGCTCGTGACATCGCGATTTATTTCAAATTGACATTCTGGCCGATGAATTTATATCCACGAACTCCGCCACTGCCCTTTGTGGCCTGGCAGGCGTTGATTGGATGGGGAATCCTTTTGATTTGGGGAGGCATCGCCTGGAAGAAGTGGTCACAGAACCGGGCCTATGGCTTTGGATTGGCCTGGTTTTTACTGTTTTTATCACC
>DAOQNB010000584.1:0-4606 GCA_035335845.1 Acidobacteriota bacterium
CCGGGTTCCGGGTTCCGGGTTCCGGGTTCCGGGTTCCGGGTTCCGGGTCTTCGAACTTTTGTCCTTTTCGTCCTTTTCGTCCTTTAGATTCTACCCTGGAACCCTATTTCTTCTTAACAATCAGCGCTCTTTGTAACTGATAGATAAACAACAACATCGAGAGTGAAAGCCCAATCACCACACCGATTCCAATTCGGAGCAGGTCAGACGCAATTGGCAATCCGCTCAACGACCAGAACGCCAGCGCCGACAAAAACACAACCACATACCACAACCAGAGCAGATTCTTTCCAGCGACGCTGATTTCCGCGCTGCAGTTGGGACAGGTTGTCGTGCGCTCAGGCACAATCCCGTCAATGATTGGTTTTCCAACCCACAGCTTGCTGGCCGGTGAAATCGTCGGCTTCTGGCAGTTGGGGCAAGGGTACATGGCTGATGGCTCCGTTGTTTCTTGAAGGTGTGTTCGTGATCTGAAGTGTGTGATGTGGCCGGGAATTTTATTTCGAAAGAAAGAAAAATGAAAACGTTTCTCCAGTTTCAAAAAGGTATTCAATCCATCCCAATGACGGCAAGCTGGCACTTGTCTGATTTAGGCGAGGCACGTGGCAAGCAGGAATTATTTACCCGTCAGTCCCCACAAAAGTTAAAAGTTCTCAGGGAGCATGCCTTGATTGAAAGTGCTGTTTCATCGAATCGAATCGAAGGGGTTGAAATTGATCACAAACGGATTGGAACCGTTCTGTTCGGGAAATCCCTGTTGCATGATCGAGATGAGGAAGAAATCCGGGGCTATCGAAATGCACTTCAGCTCATTCACAATCAAGGCGCTCGACTTCGGTTGGATTCTGATCTGGTGTGCCGACTTCATGCTTTGACTCGGGGGGGGGCCGGTGATGCTGGTCAGTTTAAAACTAGGGAAAGCCACATTGTTGAAAAATACCCTGATGGCCGCCAGCGGATTCGATTCCAAACTGTCTCTGCCTCAGAAACTCCACAGGCGGTTATCGAATTGATTGCTCTGTGGCACCAATGTTTGGAAGAGCGATGGGTTCATCCACTGATTGCGATGGCCGCGTTCAATCTGGATTTTCTGTGCATTCATCCATTTCGAGATGGCAATGGACGTGTTTCCAGGTTGTTGTTTCTGCTCCAATGTTATCAGCTTGGGTATGAGGTTGGACGATACATTAGCCTGGAACGGATCATTGAGCAAAACAAAGAGCGATATTATGAAACCCTGGAAGCCAGTTCACAGCAGTGGCACCAGGGTCACCACGATCCCTGGCCGGTGATTCATTTCTTTCTATTTGTTCTCAAAACGGCGTACCGGGAATTTGAGCATCGGTTTGAACAGGCGTCAGCCCCCAAAGGATCAAAAACCGAACTGATTGAGTTGGTCATTCGAGCTGTTTCCGACACTTTTACGATTACTGATTTGGAACGGGCAGCCCCTGGTGTGAGTCGGGACATGATTCGTGCCGTTCTCAAACGGCTCAAAAATGATGGACAGGTTGTATGTCGTGGTCGTGGTCCTGGTGCCAGATGGTCTGCTGTTTCCCAAAAACAGCCCAAAGAATAAGGGTAATACCCTTAAAAGAGGGTAAGAAAGAGGGTAATACGACTTGGGGCTGAGGGTATCGGGCTAAGGGTTGAGGGAAATACAGGTTTTTCAATAATTGAGCCTCCCTATAACACGATGCCTTCATGGCACAAGGCTATTGCTCTGAGGGATTTGGGGTCACTGGAAGTGCTTCGTTGAGACGACGCCGGACATCAGATTCGATTTCAGTAAACAGCAAGGTTTTCGTGATCGTGAAAAAGGCGGTCAGCAGGCTGTGCAGCGGAAACATCACCATCCAAAACCAGATAAACGCATAGCCCAGTTGGTACAAAAGAACGGCGAGCACACTGGCAGTCCCAAAGATGGTGACCCATCGAATGAGCCAGTACACCGAGAGCATCCGCCAGTTTCTCCCAAAGTAAGTCTGACTGGAGATCAATGGATCCTGATTAAAGCGGTCAAGGAGCAGAAATTCCATGACAAAGCTACTGCTGCCAAACGCATACAGTGGCGGTACCAATGAGAGGAATGATACCAACAGAAACAGAAGCGGGATTGGGATGCCATCGTGAGCTGCAGCTATCGGAAGCAGGAAAAGCATACCCCAAATTCCAATCAATAGCCGATAGGACCCCATCACGATCAAAGCACTGATGAGTGATGAACCTCGTTCCCATATCCGGCTATAAATTGTTCGCAGTTGACGTGGTTCGTCCTGTTGGGTGTCAGCCGTGGCAAGTGTCAAGGCGATAGTCTGGAGCGGACTCAATACCAGGCAGACAAGAATCAGCCCCAGGATCACAATCAGGCTCAACTCGTTTCCCATCAGAGATGTAAGTGGGAAATCAATACATTTGATTGTCAGCCATCGAACAACCATTTCCACACACACCACAGGAAAGAAGACCGGTCCAGGCAGCCGTGGTGCCCTGACCAACGCCTGGGCCAACGACCGAAAGGGCAGCGGCGGGGCATTCGTCATAATTTCTGTAATGCGCCAATTCAAACCAATAGGGCGTTGATAGACGAGCAAACCACTTTGGGGATCCGGTTCAGATGGTAAAACGCCGTGGCACCGCTCACAAATACCAGTCTTCGGGTCAAACAAATCAGCCTGGTGGCACACATCACAGCGTGTTGGGAGCAGTTCCTGCTTGATTTCAAAGCGGTGTGGAGTGTTCATTGATTTGCCTTTATGGAAAGAATAAATCGCCGTACTTATAGAATGGTCAATGGGTTGCTAAGTTTAGATTTCTGATGGGGTCAAAAAATCAAAATAATTGGAGAAGTGGGATTTTCTCAGTTCAAGCTCGTTTTCTTCAGCCCTCAGCCCCAAGCCCTCAGCCCAACCAGAGATGAAACCAGTTGTCAGTGAGACTTTGGATGCATATAGTCTGTTTCCTGAGTTCTGGTCCATCTTCAAAACCTTCAGTTCTAAACTCTTGTCCCGGAGTCCTTTATGTCTTCCTTGTTTTATAGAATCCAATCACCGCACGTCATTCGCGAGCAATTTGACGATGAAGTGGTGATTGTCAACCTCGAAAGCGGTGCTTATTACAGCCTTGATGATGTGAGTGCGGTCATCTGGACTGGCCTGGAACACAAAAAATCTGTTTCCGAAATCCTGACCGACATGTGTGCCACCTATACTGGTGAACTGGCTGAGATAGAAACAGAACTGGGTCGGTTTCTCCAAACCCTGTGCACTGAAAATTTAATCAAGCCTGAACCCGACCCGTCTCAATCAGCTTCAGCACCTCCAATCCAAACCAGGAAACGCTCAGACACTTCTCGCCCGTTTAGTGCCCCCAGGCTCAATAAATACACTGATATGCAGGACTTGCTTCTGCTTGATCCCATTCACGAAGTGGACGAAACCGGATGGCCGACCCCAAAAACTCTACCCACAGCCGATTAACTGCCGCACCCACCGCACTGATTACAACCTACTATCAAGCAAACTCTGAGGCGTTTGAGCAGGCCAGACACCAGAGCGAAGCGGTGACTGACCGATTTTATACCATCGCTGGGTTTACCATCCGGCTTCGGTTTGCAGGCCCAGCCTTGCTGCCACGGCTGCTTCCAGCGTTAGAGCATCTGGCTACCGATCCCGTCTCGTTTCCTGATCTCACCGTATGTTTATGGGATAGTGGTTCCACTTCGGTACCAGCACCATCCCCACCCTGGGAAGCCGGGCGATATTTTGCCCACGGTGAAGTGAAAGAATTCTGTACTGATCGGTTTTACACCCATTTGAATGTCGGCCCAAACATCCTGAGTTTACTCGACTTTGACCGCAAAGAGGCCATTTATTGGGCCCCAAGTTTGAAGGTAATTCCAAATTACGAAGTCTCTGTCCCGCTCCGGACCATTCTGCATACCTGGCTCAGTCGGTTTGGCCGCCACATGGTTCACGCCGGAGCGGTTGGATTGCCAACGGGTGGGGTGCTGCTCATTGGTCATGGCGGCGCTGGGAAATCAAACACGGCGCTGTCGTGTCTTTCTTCTGAATTGAAATATTTGAGCGACGATCATTGTCTGGTTGCGGCAGAACCGGAACCAACCGTGTATAGCGTCTATGGCACTGGAAAGTTGTTTCCACAGGATATTGCCCGTATCCCGGCGCTGGCCTCACTTGGTGATGACGCTCCGATTGTGCAGACCGAAAAAGCACTGTTTTATCTGCACCGGCATTTCGCACACAAGATCATGACAGAATTTCCATTAAAAGCGCTGTTACTGCTACAGGTTACCGGGAAGGTTGATTCCTGCCTGGTGCCAGTCTCGGGTGCGATGGGACTGCGTGCCTTGGCTCCAGGACAAATGATGCAGTGGCCAACGGCTGGACCAGCCACATTTCAAACCATTGCGCGCCTGTGTCGTCAACTTCCTTGTTATCGGTTTGAACTCGGCACCGACCGGGCGCAAATTCCAGCCATGATTTTGAAATTGCTGAAAGATCAGGGCTGAAGAAGACGGGCTGAAGAAGACGGGCTGAAGAAAACGGGCTTGGGGCTGAAGACATCGGGCTGAAGAATTGGTTTT
>DAOQNB010000585.1:0-2138 GCA_035335845.1 Acidobacteriota bacterium
TCAGCCCTGGTTTTCTCAGCCCAATAATTCACGCAGGCGGGCTTCGGTCGGAGGCGCAAACCGGTCTCCGTATCTGGCTGCCAGTTCAGTGGCCCGTGCGACAAAAGCCGAAACGCCATAATCGTTGATGAATTGCAACGTGCCGCCTTTAAACGGAGCAAACCCCCAGCCGAAAATGCTGCCGATATTGGCGTCCGCCACTGTGGTCACGACGTTTTCATCCAGGCACCGCACGGTTTCAACCACCTGTGCAAACCGAATCCGATCAATCATTTCAGCTTGTGAAAGTGGTTCCCCAGTGGCAGGAAAGAGTGTTTTCAACTCTGGCCAGAGATATTTTTTGCCTTCCTTTGGATACTCGTAAAATCCTTTTCCGGCGGCTTTTCCAGCGCGTCCGTGCTCTTTGACCATTCTATCAACCACCCGATGGCCAGGATGTGAGGGAGCCGTTTTCCCTTCTGCCGCAAAATCCTTTTCGGTTTGAGTTCGAATGTGCAGCATCAGCGACATGCTGACTTCATCAGAGACCGCGAGCGGGCCAACCGGCATTCCGGCCTGAATCCCGGCGGCTTCGATGGCCTGAGGGTGGTTTCCTTCGGCCAGGAGGGCGAGCCCTTCGTTGACATAGGTCCCAAACACGCGGCTGGTATAGAACCCACGGCTGTCATTGACCACAATCGGGATTTTCTTGATTTGACGGACAAAATCAAAGGACCGGGCCAGCGTTTCAGGTGAAGTTTCTTTGCCGCGAATGATTTCCACCAGTTGCATCTTGTCCACGGGCGAAAAGAAGTGCAGCCCGACGAAGTTGGCTGGCCGGGAAGACGCCTGGGCCAGTCCCGTAATCGGCAGCGTCGAAGTGTTTGAAGCATAAATGGCGGTTTCTTCGATTCGACTTTCGGCTTCTTCGGTGACTTTGGCCTTAATCGCACGATCTTCAAACACGGCTTCAATGATCAAATCACAGCCGCGCACATCTTCTGGATCCGCCGTCGGATGGATCAATGCCAGAATTCCATCGCGTTCTTCGGGCTTCATCCGACCCTGGCTGACTTTCTTTTCAAGCAATTTGGCACTATAGCCTTTGCCCTTTTCAGCCGTTTCGAGTGAGACGTCTTTGAGCACCACTGGAATGCCACAAATAGCCGCAGCGTAGGCAATGCCAGACCCCATCATTCCAGCACCCAGCACCCCCAGTTTTTTGACTTTCGATGGGGCAAACCCGGCGGGACGACTGCCACCAGCGTTGATCTGGTTGAGTTGCGTCCAAAACGCGGTGATCATGTTTTTGGCGACTTTGCCGGTCGCAATCTGGGCCAGGTAGCGTGACTCAATCCGCGAAGCCGTATCAAAATCCACCAGCGCCCCTTCAACTGCCGCACTCATAATCGCCAGCGGCGCCGGATAGTTACCGTGCGTTTTTTGAAGCAACATCGCCGGTGCGACGCTTATCATCTGGGCGACTTTGGGATTGCGCGGGTCACCGCCCGGCATTTTGTAGCCCGATTTATCCCACGGTTGAGCCGCGTTTGGATTGGCCGCAATCCAGGCTCGGGCTTTGGTCACCATGTCGTCGCGATCTGATGCCAGTTCGTGGATGATTCCGGCTTTCAGGGCTGATTTGGCTGAAACCTTCTTGCCTTCCATCAAATACGGGAAAGCTTCCTGTAACCCGAGCAACCGGGTCAATCGGGTGACGCCACCGGCACCAGGCAGGAGACCCAGCGTAACTTCCGGCATTCCAATCTGGACATCCGGCGTGGTCAGAGCAATCCGGTAATGACAGGCCAGTGCCAGTTCGCAGCCTCCGCCAAGCGCCGCGCCGTTCATGGCCGCCACAACCGGAACCCCGAGCGTTTCGAGTTGACGGAAACAGGCTTTTAAGGCTTCGGCGGCAGTAAACGCTTCGCCTGGGTCCGTTGCCGCCATCAACATTTCCAAATCGCCGCCAGCCAGAAACGTTTTCTTGGCCGAAGTGACAATCACCCCGGCCAGCGCGTCTTCCGCTTTGAGCTTTTGGAGGGCCGTAGCCAGGGCTTCGCCAAATTCCTGGTTGATGACATTGGCCGAGCGGTTCGGCATGTCCATAGTCAAGGTAACAATGTTTTGAGCGTCTTTTTCAAAATGAATGGCCATAA
>DAOQNB010000585.1:2238-4591 GCA_035335845.1 Acidobacteriota bacterium
AGGCTGGCCCATCAGCATCAGCGAGCAAAGTCTCTGGCTCAAACGCGTTCCAAAATCGTGGCAATGCCCATTCCGCCGCCGACACAGAGGGTAATCAGCGCCGTTTGTTTGTCACGGCGTTCCAGTTCGTCAAGCACGGTACTGACCAGCGCGGCACCCGTGGCACCCAGTGGATGCCCCATCGCAATCGCCCCGCCGTTGACGTTGAGTTTGTCGTCAGCCACATCCAGGTCGCGTTGATATTTGAGCACCACGGAGGCAAAAGCTTCGTTGAGTTCGACCAGATCAATGTCACTGAGCGTCATGCCGGCAATTTTTAAGGCTTTGCGCGTCGCCGGCTGCGGCCCGGTGAGCATGATGGTGGGTTCAGAACCGGAAACCGCGGCGGCACGAATGCGTGCCCGTGGTTTGAGCCCAAGGGCTTCGCCTTTTTCGCGGCTGCCGATGAGGACCACTGCCGCGCCATCCACAATGCCCGACGAATTTCCAGGCGTATGAACGTGTTTGATGCGCTCGACTTCCGGGTAGCGATGACGCGCCACGGCATCAAACCCAAATTCGCCCATCATTTCAAACGACGGGTTGAGTTTGGCCATGGTTTCAAGCGAAGCATCAGCGCGAATCAATTCGTCATGGCCCAAAATCAGCAGGCCATTCTGGTCGGTGACCGGAATCAGCGAGTTTTTAAAATATCCACCGGAGGCTGCCGCCGCTGCCCGATGGTGCGAACGCACCGCATAGGTGTCAATTTGCTCGCGGGTAAAGCCTTCGATGGTGGCAATCAGGTCGGCGCTGATTCCCTGTGGCACAAAACTGATGGCGTGACTCACGGCTGGGTCAAGCGCCATCGGGCCACCGTCGGAAGCCATTGGCACCCGTGACATGGATTCAATGCCGCCAGCCACCACCAGGTCTTCCCAGCCAGAGCGAATTTTCATGGCCGCCAGATTGATGGCTTCCAACCCCGAGGCACAAAACCGGTTGAGTTGGAATCCGGCCACGGTCTGTTCCCAGCCAGCAAAAAGAGCCGCCGTTTTGGCGATATTGGCGCCCTGTTCACCAACTGGCGTGACACACCCCAGGACAACATCGTCCACCTGCGAGGTATCAAGGTCATTGCGGGATTGAAGCGCCTTCAACAGACCTGTCACCAGGTCAATGGGTTTGACTTCGTACAACGCACCGTTCTTTTTGCCTCGGCCACGGGGCGTTCGGATGGCATCAAAAATAAAAGCTTCGTGGGTCATGGGTTTGAGATCTGAGTTTTGAAGAAATGAAGCGTGCCCGGATGAAGCATCATCCGGTCATCTTTTTCACGGGTAGAATTGGGGCTGATGGAAACACGGTTGATGCCGCCCACTTTACCTGTGCCGCTATCAGATTTCCAGTCTGGCTCACAGGCTAAATTTCGATCCAGGTCGCCAGATACAGATTCACCCACCTTAAAACCGGTTCAGAGTTACTGTCTTGGGGAGCACCACATTTTCCAGTCTCCATGGTTTACGATGGTGTCTCAAACGGAGATAATTGATGGAAAACGCACAATCCAAGAGAAAAAGAAGCTATCCAGAGGCAACAGATATGAAAAGTATGCAATTCGTTCAATTATGGGTTTTTTTATCCATACCATTAAGCGTCTTTCATCCATGGTTGATAACTCATTCCTGGAGAATGATTTCTTCACAACCTGAAGCAGCTTCTAGTTGGACTCAGGATAGGCAGTTCCTGCATTTCCAGGGCTTCAATACCAGAACTGTCACTGGTTTATGCCAGAACGGCTCTCAGAATCAACTTACGGATTGTTCTATATCCTTAAAAAATCAGACTTTTTTGGAAAAAAGTCTCAGATGTAAACTCACCGTAGAAAAAGATACCTGGGTGACTGGTGAGCCGGCCTTTGTTACAGTTGAAATTGAAAATATATCTTATGAAAACCTGGACACCGCCGTACGTTCCTCATTTCGTTTGGAAAGAAAAAGTAACCTTGAATCAGAAGAATCCTCAAATGAAGAGGAGCTTCCATATCACCAAAGGCATTATGGCTGTCCAATCGATATTACCAGAAAAGGTTCTCCGCGTAATGCCAATGAGCATTCAAGATTGCTTTTAGCTGCAGGTGAGTCTCTCACGTTTAAGGTAGACATCACCCGCCTTCCCTGGGGGAAATTAGTTCGTTCTGCCTGGCCTTCAGAAAGCTTATATGCCCTTGTACCAGAGGGAAGATATAATGTGTATCTAAACATTGAGATCGAAGATACAACATCCAGGTTCAGCGACACAGACACTGGAATCCCCCTCCCTGCAAAACGGATTTTGTCAGATAAAAGCGCAATCACAATTATCAAGAAAAACC
>DAOQNB010000586.1:0-4588 GCA_035335845.1 Acidobacteriota bacterium
ATCAAATTTCGCCATACGTTCCTCGCCGCTAAAGAATTGAGAATGAAGAATGAAGTCTGTCACCAGGTCACCTTGTCATTGGGTTATCTGGTCAGTTCTGTCAAATACCAATCGCGTCCATCAGCATTTCAAGTGTGAAGCTCTGGTCAACCGGTTTTTCATTCATGGCATCGGTCACATCCAGATGTTGAATTGGGTTGTCTTTTGGAAACAGCATATTGACTTTGGTGGTAATCACCTGATGTCCAAACTGAAAGCGGTTATTAGGAACTGACCGTGGTCGAATCTGCTCAATTTCTTCACGTGTCCCGAAAAACAGCGCCTGACTTGGGCAAACTGTGGCGCACATTGGCTTTTTCCCAACCGAGGTGCGGTCATAGCACATATCGCACTTCATCATCAGTTCAAATTCAGTCTTCATCTTGGGGACGCCAAATGGACAGGCCAGAACACAGTTGCTACAGGCAATACACCGGGGTTTGCGTGCCGTTTGAACCACGCCATCTTCAGTCACCTTGATCGCATCAGCCGGACAGACTTCAGCACAGGTCGGCGTGTTGCAGTGCATACACACGACCGGCGTGGTCTGAACTGATAGTGCCCGATCAACATATTCAAGATGGATCATCGGGTGTCCTTTGTGGGTATCACATTCACCACACGCCTGGACGCAAGATTGACATCCGATACAGCGATTCGGATCAATGAAAAATTCCATGTGTTCGGGCACTGGCATAGGGGGGCATCCTTTGTTTTGAGGCTTGGGGCTTGGGGTTGAAGACTCGCAAGCTCGGGGCTGAAGAAAACGGGTTCAATACCCCGAGCCCAACTTCTTCAGCCCGACGTTTTCAGCCCGGTGTCTTCAGCCCGGTGTTTAAACACTTTCACCGCACAGACCTTGTATTCCGGGATTTTGGAAATTGGGTCCTGGGCAGAAATAGTGAGCTGGTTGGCACTCTGGCGATTGGCCCAGTGATAGGGAATAAACACTGTATCAGGCCGAATCGTGGTCACGACGTGGGCTTTGAGGGTGCAATTTCCACGACGTGATTCGACGGTGGTTAAATCGCCATTGGCGATTCCCAGTTTTTCGGCCAGCCGGGGGTGTATTTCAACTCGTGGCTCCGGGTATTGATCAACCAGCGGGCCAATTCGTCGGGTTTGCGAGCCAGAAAGAAAATGACTGATCACCCGGCCTGTGGTCAGAATGATTGGATATTCGGTATCAACATCTTCGGTTGGCGGTGTGTAGGGGGCGACGACAAACCGGGCTTTTCCGTCAGGGAAGTAAAATGGCCCGGCGCCTTTGGCAATCGGATTCCACGAACCCGGTTCAAACAGGCGCGGGGTTCCAGGGTGGTCATCGCTCGGACAGGGCCAAAATACCCCGTGCTGGCGCTCTACTTTTTCATAGGTAATGCCTGAATAATCTGCCACCCCGCCTTTGGACGCAATTCGCAGTTCATCCAGCATTTCTTTTGGGCTGGCAAAGGTAAAGCCTTTTTCTGCTCCCATCTGACGGGCAATGTCCTGGATGATGCGCCAGTCCTGACGGGCTTCGCCGGGCGGGTCAATGACTTTATTGATTTTGATGACCCGGCCTTCGATTTGGGTGACGATTCCTTCGTCTTCTTCGTGGAGCGAACCAGGGAGCACAATGTCGGCGTGATGCGCGGTTTCATTCAGGAAAAAGTCAATCGCCACATAAAATTCAAGTTTTTCGAGGGCTTTGGTGACAAACGCATTGTCTGGCAGGGACACTTTGGGGTTGAAACACAGCGACAACAAGCCACGAATCTCACCCCTGTCAATTTTGCGGAAAATTTCATAGGCATCAACGCCCGCCTGGGGAAGCTCATCCGGTGAAACACCCCAGACTTTGGCGACATAAGCACGATGTTCGGGGTTGCTGATGTCGCGTCCGCCAGGGAGTTGATCGCATTTCTGGCCATGCTCGCGTCCCCCCTGGCCATTGCCCTGGCCGGTAATGGTGGCATATCCGCAGTTTTCGCGTCCGATTCGGCCTGAAGCCAGCACCATGTTGATGGCACCGAGGACGTTCTGAACGCCGTGGCTGTGGTGCTCGATCCCACGGGCATGCATCAGGAAGCTGGTTTGGGCCGTGCCCCACCATTCCGCTGCCTGACGAATTGATTTTTCGGCAATGCCGGTGACTTCAGCCGTATGTTTGGGCGTCCACGCTTTGACGTGCCCGGCAACAGCTTCAAAACCAACCGTTGAATTCCGAATAAAGTCATGGTCGAGCCAGTCGTTTTCAATCATTAAATGGAGGATTCCGTTAAAGAGCGCAATATCCCGACCCGGTTTGATTGGCAGAAACAGGTCACAGGTGCGGGCAATCGGCGTGATCCGGGGATCAACCACGATGATTTTGGCGCCGTGTTCGCGAGCCTGCCAGACATAATTGGTCGTGATGGGGGCGCATTCGGCCACGTTGGCGCCGCTGATCCAGACCACATCCGTTTTCAACATATCGGACCAGGGATTGGCTGCTCGATCAATTCCGAAAGCTTTTTTATTGCCCGCCCCGGCGCTGACCATACAGAGCCGCCCGTTATAATCAATATTGGCCGTTTTGAGCGCGACACGGGCAAATTTTCCCATCAAATAGGCTTTTTCAGTGGTCAGGCTGGCCCCGCTGAGCAGGGCAAATGCGTCTCGTCCGTGGACGGCCTGAATACGCTTGATCTCTGTTGCCACCCGGTCAATCGCTTCGGCATAGGGCATCGGGCTAAACCCTGACGGATGTGACGGATCCCGTTTCAGTGCCGTAAGTAGCCGGTCTGGGTGGGCGCCCTGCAGGTACCGCTTCACGCCCTTGGGGCACAACATCCCACGATTGAATGGGAACTCTTCCCAGGGTTCGAAGCCAATCACCTCATTATCTTTGACTTTGAGCTGGATTCCACATTGCTGCCCGCAAAAACAGCAGTGTGTTTTCACGACCGAGTCTGGTTCAATTCCGGTTGCCAGCCGGTTGCCAGCATTGCGAGCCAGATGTGGACCAAATGATTCGGTGAGGTGTTCGAGTGTAACCGGGAGTTTAGCCATACGTTTTTTGTAATACCAGTCAGTCGTCAATAGTCAGTAGTTAGTAGTTTGTTAAGTTTACCTGGCAGAATCACTTAACTGTTTGCTTGTCCAGGGATCTTATCACAAATTGGTATAATTTGTGTATGCACTGGTTAGGATAGAACCAGGGCCAGGGGCTAAGGGCTGAAGAAGTGGTTTTATTTCATCCCTCATCCTTCATCCCTCATCCCTTCGATTGCTCCGAGCTTGCGAGTCTTCAGCCCCTAGCCCCTAGCCCCTAGCCCGATGCCTTCAGCCCGATGTCTTCAGCCCGATGTCTTCAACCCTGGTTTTTTCATCCCTGGTTTCTCCAGACCTGCCCCTGCGCAATGGCCAGCATCCGTCTTCGGCAGGCCGGGCAAATCCATTGATAATGCTCAACTTCTGAGTCAATTTCGTACGTGAACCCCAGTTGCTGTTGAACCTGGATTAAATCCTGGACATGCATTTTTGAGGCGAAGGCTTCACCACACCGACGACACTGTGCCTGTTCTTCACGTGTGCCGATTTCTTTATAAAAGCTGACCCCAAGCTGGGCCGGGCGTTGAAAAATATGGAAAAATTTACCGAAGGGAAGCCAGAGCAAGGTAAAAATAACGGTGATAGCGTGGAGGATTGCCAGAAATTCATAGCCATAGCCTTTCATCCACGAATAACTGGCGGTCAACATCAATCCTGTGACGCTGACTGAAAACAAGAGAATAAGCGGCAAAAAATCTTCGCCAAATTGCTGGATTGCGGCGGCACCGTGGTCACGCATCCGGCGGCGCATCGCGAGCATGACGCCTAAAATCACGGCAAACGAGGCCCACACCAGCCCGTGAAAGATCAGGAAGCCAAACAGGGAATGGACTGGAAAAGAAAAGGTTGGAAAGCCGAAAACAAAAGTTCGATACCATTCCAGGTTTTCAGGGATGGTTTCAAAGTGAATCCACCCAAAAACAAGGGGGAAGGTGATGGCAATTGCCATCACACATCCCCACATAATGAACCAGTGCGCACCCCAGCGCGCTTTGCCTCGACGAAAAATAAATTGATTGAATGCAAAATCAGAACTGACCTTCTTCACCCAGTGGATGGCATTCTGGATCAGATACTGAGGGCGAAAAAACACCTGCCAGCCACGTTTCCAATACATGGCGGTCGGTGGGCGTTGCAGCCACATTGAATACCGGTAGGTCAATCCAAACGCGGCAAACAGAACAGCAAACGTGTAGCCAACCAGTGCGGCGTCAAAGTGGGTGAGGTTTCGCGAACCAGCCACAATCATCCCCGTCAACAGCAGTGTGACGATAACTCCCCAGGTGACAGCTTTCAGTTTCTCAGGTTTCATACAGATCCAGGGTTCGGGGTTCAGGGTTCAGGGTTCAGGGTTCAGGGTTCAGGGTTCCGAGCAGAGGAAAAAAGGACAGCAAGGACATAAAAATGATTTCTTCGAAGGCCCGGAACCCGGAACCCGGAACCCGGAACCCGGAACCCGGAACCCGGAACCCGG
>DAOQNB010000587.1:0-4587 GCA_035335845.1 Acidobacteriota bacterium
GTCGTAATTGAATTGATGGTGAAAAAAGCCGCGTCAAGCGGAATAGTGCTGGTTGAATCAAATGGGGCGAAGGTAACCGCTGTTGTTCCAAAAGCCTGCTTTTTGGCCCAATCAAACTGCACATTGATCGCCAGGTGTTTGACGTCAATTTTTCGGGACCGTGTCCAGTGAACCGGAGGGAGTTTTTTGAGTTCAGCCTTTGGTTCCTCGGCGAGGGCTTTGCATCCGGGTAATTTCATTGTGGTCAGCAGGGCAAGCACGAGAACGGAAAAAGCCAGTTGACGCAGGTAGATCCTTGGTTTCATAGGGACTCCGGTATGATTACAACTCTTGAGCTGGCGAGGAGGGGAAGGTATTTCTCCTCGATGAGTGTCATGTGATATTTTTGATGGCCCGGAATTGCAAATCCATACGCCAGGGCTGACATTTGATTGCCGTTGATGACGGTATATCGGTGGAGTGCCACCTCATCAAAGGACTCAAACAACTGCACGGTTGTTTTCCGCAGCAGCGTTAACTCATCCATCAGGCATTTCAGGCTCCGCCTTCTGGTATTGACGTTGGCCGCCAGCAGGTCCTGATCAAATCCTGGAAGTTCGGTTTGATCATTGCGGCCAATTCGCAAGGCCCGATAGGCCATGACACGTTCGGCATCAATCATGTGCTGAATAATGTCTTTGATGGTCCATTTGCCCTCGGCATAAACACCCTCGCCGATGTGGTCAAGCTTTTCCAGGTCCAATTGTTCAAGTTCAAGCTGGGATTGTTTGAAAGCTTCAAACAATTCGACGTCAGCAACATAATTGATATATTTGTCGAAATAACAGGGTGGCTGATTGATGTCTGATTTTTTCATGGTGGTATGATCTCCAGTTGGTGTTGTCAGGCTTCAATATTCAAAGATGCCTGCAAATATTGATCAAAAGAGGGGGTATCAGCTTTCTTCAATATATGCTCAATCCACATCGAACGCTCAAAAACAATGACTTCCAGTTCCCAGACACAGGCCGCAAAGCCTTCTTGAGGAAAGGGTTGAAATTCGGTCGGAGTTTTATAGCTGGTAAAGAACGTCAGGCTTTGTAACAGCTCGTCACACATCCACCAGTTGATTAAAGTCCACACCCCGTCCAGGCCCTCGTGCACAATCAGGAACGCGACACCGTGCGTCTCAAAGCCTGTTGCCCGAGATTTTTCCAGCCACCTTGGAAGCCTGGCGATTGCACTTTGCAATGTTACGGCTGATTTAAACCGGCTTTGATGCGTAATGGTGTAAACTTTGACGTTCCAGTTATTTATGGTTAGGCGCCGGTTCAACTGTATTTTGCGGGGACGATACATTTTCATGGTGTCTCAGTGCCTTTGCAGATCTGGAATGTTGATCAACAAACGTCTGGCTGGGCCGTCTGATCGTTGGGCCAGGCCAGTGGGTTTGGGGTCAGATTCCAAAGAGTAGAAGGACTGAGCAATGAGAAAATAGAACAGGTTTAACGTGGGCGGGAATTTTTCAGTCTTCGGCTTTATGTGGCACAGATCGGTTATGAATGCACTCTTTTACGATACGCTTTTGGCGTAACTCCAACAAATTCTTTAAAACAACGGATAAAATGACTCTGATCTGCAAACCCACAATTTACAGCAATTTCCGTCAGCGGGACCTTTCGATTGCGCAGCATCGAAAGCGCCTTTTCGACCTTGATCATTCGGATATATTGGCTGAAATTGCATCGAAAGTACCTTGGAAAATCACGTGAAAGGTGCGCTACGTGGAGGTCTAATTCAGTTGATAAGTCACTGAGGGTGAGCGGTTGGTCAAACTGATCGTGCAAAATCTCGTCAATCCGGGTGACCCATTTCGGTCGGGTTGAAGGCTGCCGATGGTCGGCACCCTGCATCGTTTCAAACGCCTGTACCAGCAGGGCATCAATCGTCAGGTTTGATGTCTCGTCAATAACGCTTGATTCCTGGTAAATATTGTAGAAACACAACTTAATCTTTGGGTTCAGGAGTTTTGAGCTTCCGGGCATCCGGTCTGGATCAATCTCAAACTTCCGACACCAGTCGAGGCTGAGTTCAACCTGAAAATGACGTGAAATACCACCCGCTTTGACGCTGGAATGGGGCTCCTCATGGTTGTGAAATAGCAGTGAATCGGTTGAACAGTCAATCGTCCCTCGTTTATTGATCTCGCGGCAATCGCCAGATGTGACAAGTGTAAAATAGGGGTGTTCGTGATAGTGCCAGTCAATGAATTTGTAGTTATATTCGGTTTCGGTCGCAACGACGCCGTCAAACACCCTTTTTTGGAAGGTATCCCCTTGAAATTGAGCCACATTGGAGTATTCCATTTCCGCAAGCTCCTTCAATTTGCACAAGATTGGTTTGACCGAATCCTAAGTACCTTACCGAAAACTCAAAGACATTTTGAACCACGAAACACACGAAATACACGAAAAAAACCAAATACTTACCAAATTCAATCTGTCAGTAGGTTTATGTCAAAGTCCTTAAAGGTGGCATTCAGCTTGCTCATTAAACTCAATGGCGAATTTTCACCCAAGGAGGGCTCAGTGTATGCAACCGAATTACCCGATGCAACACAGTTATGGACATCAAGTCGGACCGCACTTCGAACGTCCGCACAATGGACAGTGGACCGTGGCGCTGATCTGGTTCGGCATTGGTTTGGCTGGGCTGATGGCGGCGTTTGCTCCTGCCGTGATTGAAATGGATATGATGAACGGCGGCTATGCCCTGATTATGCTCGGTCTTTTTGTGACGATGTTTGGTTTGATCGGAGGCATTATGTATGCCAATCGAGCCCGCACCCTGGATCGAATTTTCTCCGGAGACCGGGTGCTGGTCTGGTGGCGCTATGCTCCTGATGAATGGCGGAAATTTGCCGTGACCGAATTTCAAATCGCCAAATCTGAAAAAGTACCTCTCTACATTTTGACAGTGGTGATTTCATTGATCATCGGCGGTATCTTTTTCATTGCCGATCCAAAGGCTGGTGGCATTGTTTTTCTGGGTTTGATGGGTTTGATGGCATTGATTGGGTTGCTTGTGCTGGTTCTGCCCCGGCTCCGGTATGCCAAAAACCAGGAAACCATTGGCGAAACCATCATTTCAATGGACGGTGTTTATATCAATGGTGACTTTCACTCCTGGAATTTTTTCAGTGCCAGCGTTGACTCAGTCAGAGTCCTGGATGCGGACCCGCTGTTGCTGGAGTTTACCTACTCGTTTGTCACCCGAACTGGACGCCAGGAAGAAAATGTCCGTGTCCCGATCCCACGCGGGCAGGAGGCAGTGGCTGGTCGGGTGGTGGAGTTTTTCACACACCAGGCGTAGGACTTGGGGCTGAGGGCCGAAGAAGTTAATCGGTTCCAACTCGTTACAGTCCACAAAAGTGTGCTAAACGAGGCCGTGGGCATTCTTTTTCAGGTGCATGATGCTGAAATCAAAGCTTCACAATTTTGACCTGGAGGGTTTGTCATGCAACGCTCAGCTATTTTTGTGTGTGCGGTGTTTTTCTGTTTGTTCACACTGGTTTCACTTCCAATCAAAGCTCAGGAACTATCTGATTTTGAAGAAGATGAAAGTGAAATTCTTGCCAGTGACCTGACTCCGGTGCAGATCGAAAAGATCAAACGAGCCGAAGCCGCCGCCGATCAGTTTATCAAACGCTGGCAAGAAACGCTTGATCTCCGCATCGTGAGCCAGGAAATGTATGCCCGTAATTCTTTTTATCAACTGTGTAATGCATTCCAGGTAATTCATATTTTGATGTTTATCTCGGGGAAGTCCTCGATTGATCCAATCAAAGTCAAAAATGAGCTGGGGCTTGAGGCGATGCAGGAATTGAATTTTGCTTTTTGGAATCTAGCTCACATCTCAGATGAGTTTGAACTGGCAAAAACAGAAAAAGAGTTAAGACTCCAGGGTATTCCCTGCCTGATGAAGGCCAAAGCGAAAGAATCTGTATTCAAGTACAATCAGAACCGCCCACTTGACGTCAAAACACTCAAGCTCATGATTTCAACCTGCAATAATGCAAATTTGTGTATTCAAAAAGAGTTGGGGAAAGATTTCTACAAAACAAAAACCTACCAGGACAATTACCAAAAAGCACGGACTGAAAATAGACCCTCTAAAATGTACCGGGACTGGAGTGATTGGGGGCTTTTTGAGCTTGAGGTTGTCAAAGTTGAGCGGGGAGAGTTTGAAATCTACCTTGTTGAAGAAGACGGGGAAATGCGGGTTCTTACCCTGGGATATGAGCTGTGACTGGTGCCTGGTGCTTGGTGCTTGGTCTTTAGTGCTTGGTCTTTAGTGCTTGGTCTTTAGTGCTTGGTGCTTGGTACTTGGTGCTTTGGAACCAATCCTTTCCAAGAACCAAGAACCAAGAGCCAAGCACCAAAAAGAACCAAGAACCAAGAACCAAGCACCAGTCACCAGGTGTTTCATCAGTTTGCCGAACGGAGGTAACTGGCCGCCATTTCAGCCAGAGCAATGACAACCGCGTTTGGATGGCCGCTGAAAATGGTTGGAATCACCGACGCATCAATCACCCGCAGGTTTTCAATG
>DAOQNB010000588.1:0-4580 GCA_035335845.1 Acidobacteriota bacterium
TCTTCATTCTTCATTCTTCATTCTTCATTCTTCATTCACTAAGTGGAGCGATAATTGGTGAACTGCATATCAATCCCAAAATCCTGGGTTTTCAGCCGACCAATCACCTCCTGCAAAATATCGCGATCCTTGCCGGCCACCCGGACAAAGTCTCCGTTGATTGTGGCCTGAACCTTGAGCTTGGTCTCTTTGATAAATTTCACGATATCTTTGCATTTTTCAGTTGGAATGCCCTGCTGAATCTCAATCCGCTGGCGAACGGTGTCGCCGGCGGCTGGCTCAATTTTTCCATAGCTCAGCCCCTTGAGCGGAACATTGCGTTTTACCAGTCGGGCTTCCAGAACTTCAGTCAGGCTTTTGAGTTTATAGGCATCATCCGCTTCGAGGATAATTTCCTTGGGTTCGAGTTGAATGTCACATTTGCTCCCTTTGAAATCAAAGCGTTGACCGATTTCTTTGAGGGCCTGTTGAACCGCGTTATTGACCTCAGTGTGGTCAATTTTTGAAGTGATATCAAAAGTATTTTGTTGCGCCATATCTTGAGAAAGAAAACGGGCGGTCACTCAGCCAGTGGTGAAGTGAGCGCCCGGACCCTGGATGTGAATACCAATTTTAAAGAGTAAATTATGAGTTATGAACCAGCAAATTACTTCATATTCAATGAGATAGCCTGTTCATGATTCATAATTTCTATCAGTTGACAGTTCCAGCGGTGGGTTCTTCCTTATGAAGCCGCCGCCGCTTTCTGGGACAGAGAAGCCAGCGCCGAAACCAGTTGATCAATCGCTGCCCGGCTGGTGTTTTCAGTCACACAGACCAGCAAGTCATGCGTTCGATCCGGGTAATAGTGCGAAAGCGGTAATCCAGCCAGGATATTGTGTGGCAATAACAGATCAACCACCTGTTTGGCTGGAATCGGAGTGCGAATCGCAAATTCGTTAAAAACGGGCGCCGAAAATGTTCGTGAATACCCATCCACTTTGCAAATTTCACTCAAAGCGTAGGCAGTTTTTTGGGCATTACGGATCGCCAGTTCCTGCATTCCCCGTCGCCCAAGCGTAGCCAGAAAAACACTGGCGACCAGCGCACACAAGGCTTCGTTGGTACAGATATTGGAAGTCGCTTTTTCACGGCGGATGTGTTGTTCCCGGGTGGCCATGGTAATGGTAAATGCCCGGTTCCCATCTTTATCAAAAGCCTGTCCAACCAGCCGACCTGGCATCTGACGTTGATATTTTTCACGGGCTGCAAAGAATCCGACAAACGGACCACCAAAATTTGGTGCCAACCCCAGTGATTGACCTTCACCCACCACAATATCAGCCCCGGATTCGCCTGGAGTTTTGAGAATTCCCAGACTAATGGCCTCGGTGACACAAACCGCCAGCAAGGCACCAGCCGCACGGGCAGCCGTCGCCAGTTGCGACAAATCTTCAATACTGCCAAAGAAATTTGGAGACTGCACAATGACCGCGGCGGTTTCTTTATCAACCACCAGTGTCTCCATCTCGACGGTGCCAGTGTCTCCCCAGCCGATGGTCTCAACCGTAATCCCACTATTGTAGGCATAGGTTTTGATCACCTGCAGGTATTCGGGGTGGACGGTACCGGCACAAACCACTTTTCGCCGTCCGGTGACCCGAACTGCCATCATCATGGCTTCCGCCAGCGCCGTCGAACCGTCATACATCGAGGCGTTGGCCACATCCATTCCGGTCAACTGGCAAATCATGGTTTGAAATTCAAAAATCGAATGCACCGTACCCTGGTTGATTTCCGGTTGGTACGGAGTGTAGGAGGTATAAAACTCCGAGCGGGAAATCAAGGTGTCAATGATCAGTGGCCGAATATGGTCATATACCCCGGCGCCCAGAAATGAAGCATAGGATTCCGGATCTCGATTCTCGCCCGCCAATTGTTTAAAAGTGGCAATCAACTCAACTTCGCTTTGAGCTGGTGGGATGTCGAGCGGTCGGTTGAGCAGGAGGGTCTCGGGGATACCCCGAAATAATTCGGCGATATTGGAAACCCCCATGCTCTCCAACATGGCTTCACGCTCAGAACTGGCATTCGGAATGTATCGCATGTGTAGACCAGTTATGCCTTTCCGTTGTTGATAAAATCTTCGTATTCCGTGGCAGACAGCAGGGCGTCTACTTCGCTCGGAGAAGTCAATCGAACGACCACCATCCACCCGTCATCATACGGTGAATTGTTGACCAGTTCAGGCCTATCAGCCAGTTCAGCGTTGACTTCCAAGACTTCACCCGAGACTGGAATAAACAATTCACTGACTGCCTTAACGGATTCAACCGATCCAAACGGAGCCCCTGATTTGTAGGTCTCGCCGACTTTTGGTAAATCCACATAGACCACATCTCCCAGTGACTCTTGAGCATAGTAGGTAATGCCAATGCGACCTGTATCCCCGCTCACACGAATCCACTCGTGGTCTTTGGTATAGGAACAATCATCCGGATAATGTGACATACTTGTCTCTTAACTCCTTGAAAGTGAAGGTTTAGGGTTTAGGGTTTGAAAATCGGGTGCAACGCATTTCAAACCGGCAGAAGTGAGTGGGAACGGCCACCAATCAGGGTGAGTGAGAGGAGGGCTCCTTTCCCCCTGATCAGGCTACTTTTGTCGTTTATAGAACGGGGTTGGAATGACATGGGCCGCAACTTCACGACCACGAACAAAAATCTGAATCGGCGTTCCAACCTGAGTAAGATGAAGTGGCAGATAGGCCAGGCCGATATTTTTCTTCAGATAGGGCGAGGGGCTTCCGGAGGTAACGCGCCCGACCTCCTCGCCATCGTGCAACACGGTGTAACCATCACGAGCCGGAACCCGATCATCAACTTCAAAGCCAGCCAGTTTTCGCTGTAGACCTTCTGCCTTTTGACGTTGGATCAGGTCGCTTCCCAGGAATTCACCTTTATTCAATTTGCAAATCCATCCCAGATCGGCCTCAAGCGGTGTTGTGGTGTCGTCAATTTCGTGACCATAGAGTGCCATTTTGGCTTCCAGGCGCAACGTATTGCGCGCGCCTAACCCAACTGGGACCAATCCATAGGCTTTTCCAGCCTTGAGCAAGCCTTCCCAAATGCCAACACTGTGTTCTGGCGCAAAATAGAGTTCAAACCCATCTTCACCGGTATAGCCCGTGCGGGTTAAAAACACGTGGCATCCAAAAAGCTCAATTTCAGGCTGACACCAGTAATATTTGAGGCTTGAAAGGTCAAATTCAATCAAAGATTGCAGAATTTCAGCCGCTTTTGGCCCTTGTAACGCCAACTGGCTGTACGCTTCGCTGTGATTGAGTACTTCGACATCCAGGCCAGAGGCGTGCTGGGCAATCCAGTTAAAATCTTTTTCAATATTGGCGGCGTTGACACAGAGGAAAAATCGTTCGGCGCTCAACCGATGGACGAGAATGTCATCCACAAACGTTCCCTGCTCGGTCATCAGCCCGGAATAATGGATCTGGTTATCGGCCAATTTGCTGACATCATTGCACGTCACACGTTGCAATAACGGCAAGGCAGCCGGTCCGTTGACCCAGAGCTGCCCCATGTGACTCACGTCAAAGAGACCAGCCGCGGTGCGGACCGCATTGTGTTCCGGAATCAAGCCTGTGTATTGAACAGGCATTTCCCATCCGGTAAAGTCAACCATCTTGGCACCCAGGGCGCGGTGCGTTTCTCCAAGCGCAGTAAGTCGTAATTGGTTTGACAAGAGTATGTACCTGATTTGAGTTATGATAAGGTGGCGGGTGAAATCAAGCCAGAAACTACCATTGCCCCGCCAATGCGTCAAGAATGAAGCCTAAACCACTCCCGAAGAACGGAAAAAACTCCATCTTTCCGACCACGCCGAATGGGACTGAACTTGCGTCCTATGATCAGAAACTCAACTTTATTCTCCATACCAGTGCCCAGGTGTTTGCCGAAAAAGGCTATGATCGGGCCTCGTTGCGGGATATTTCACGGGCCACCGGATTTAGCCTGGCTGGCCTCTACTACTATTTCCGCAGCAAAGAAGAATTATTGTTTCTCATCAGTGACATCACCTTTGCCACCATTTGGAAGCGGCTTGAACAGGCGCTCACCCCTCAAGATTCCGAAGAACTACCCGCAATTGAGCAATTAAACCGGCTCATTTTCAACCATCTGGATTTTTACGTGGCGCACATGCCCGAGATGAAAGTACTGTCGGTTGAAGCTGATGCCCTGAGTGGAGAGTGGCAAAAGCAGGTGAACGACCGGAAACGGCGCTATACCGAGCGGTGTGTGAAAATCCTGACTGACCTCCAGGCTCAGGCTGGACGGGAACCCAACCCAACTGAATGTCGGCTGAGTGCGCTGGCGTTATTTGGCATGATGAACTGGCTCTATCAGTGGTATGACCCGAAACGTGATGGATCACCCGTCGAATTGAGCACCAAAATGAGCACGATTTTCCTGCACGGGTTCCTTCCGCGAGAAATTCGGACTGAAGACTCGCAGGCTCGGAGCTGAAGACTTCGGGCTGAAAACTTCGGGCTGAAAACTTCGGGCTGAAGAACTCGGGCTGAAGAC
>DAOQNB010000589.1:0-4573 GCA_035335845.1 Acidobacteriota bacterium
CCGGGTTCCGGGTTCCGGGTTCCGGGTTCCGGGTTCCGGGTTCCGGGTTCCGGGATTTCGAATACCTTTTTTATCGTTTGGGTTCTGTTGGTCCTTTGTGTCCTTTGTTCCAGAAAAGACAAAAAAGACAAAACCGACCAAAAGGACAAAGATTTGAAACCCGGAACCCGGAATTGTCAATTGGTAAACGTGACTTCCTCGACCTTTGCGGCCTCAACTTCAGCGTCGGTCAGGAGCAACGGATGGTATTTGTTCGTCAGCCAGCGGCCAACCTGATTGGCGTAAAACGGACTCGTGACGTTGCCGCTTTCACCGCCGGGCAGGATTTGGAACGCGTTCACGCCTGATGAGGTGACTTCGCCGACGAAGCGCCGTGACGGGCCTCCGCCAAAGGTGCCAGAGCCGGTGTTTGACATCCGAACCGAGTGCGTCGAAGCGTCCAGCACCTCGTAGCCACCCGCCTTCGCCAGCCCAGGCAAGCCATTGCCCAGGCTTGAAAATCCTCCCGCGTTGGGCACATCAAATGGACCTCCCAACGGGTGGTCAAAGGTTATCCGGTGCAGTCGTCCCCAACGGTAGTCATTCTGATTGGTCGAGCGCGCATAGGCCGGGGCCATCAACGGACTCGCCAGCAAGTCCAGGCCCTGGCGCAGACTCCGCAAAATGATGATGTCGCGGGCGGCATCCGGGTCTGAAACACCGGTGACTTCAAAGAAATTCACACCTGAAGCGCCCTTCCCTTTGGCGGTTGGAAATTTATCGAGCAAATTCCGGAGCGGCCCCATCGCCAGGTCTCCCGGAGGCAGCGCAAACCCGGCACCGACTCGGGATAACGTGGTATCAATCACGTTCTGAACCATCTGGCTCCGCCACACAGCATAGGTGGCAGCCGCGACGCTGTGCTCGATTTCCGCGGCTGATGGTTCAGGCAAATTGCGCCAGTCGTCATCCGGGTCATAGCCTTCACGGATGCCCGTCGGAGAGCTGAAATCCCACCCTTGAAACCGTTCGACGGCTTCGCGAATTCCGGCATCCTGACCGAGTGCTTTCAAGGCATCCGGGGCACTGGCGGCTGAGGCATTTTGGAAGGCAGTCAAAATAAAAGGCGTCAATACTTCGGCATCCAGCATTTGATGGTTGTGTTGCATCGCCTGCAAATCCTGGAGCGAGACTTTGCCGCCGTTTGCCAGTTTGGCCTGTAACAGGCGTTGAATCCGGCCCTGACGGTTGCCATCCGCATATCCGGGGCTGAGATAATAAATCCCGCCACCTTTCCGAAGCTGATTCAACGGGTTGTTGTCAAACGAGGTCCCGACTGGATCCTGATTGCAGTTGGTGATAAACCCGGCTGATGGATTCACCACCTGGGGCATTTCGGCAAACGGCAGGATTTCATAATTCAGCGCCTGCCCTGGCTGGCGATTGGTCACGGGAAGCCACTCGTTTTTGCGAACGCCAGTTCCATCACGGAGTAAAAATGGTGGCATCCCGTCGACACGACCCAGCTTTTGCAAATCTTCGCGGAGCGGCATCTCGGCACTGGTGAAGTACCCGATGTTTCCATCCCTATCGGCACAGGCAAAGTTCTGCGCCCCGAAGTCAAAAAACTGCAATCCTTCCTTAAATTCTTCAACTGAACCGGCACGATTCCAGGACAGAAACGCGTCGAGTTCGCGGGTCGCCCGAAATCCCGAATACTGAATGCTGATGCCGACGCCTTTGGTTTTCTTTTTGGAATCGGGGACCAGGTTGATAATCGGACCGTTGTTTCGGCGTGGGAGCAATACCACAACGGCGGCCTGGGGCGGAACCGTCGCGGTTTCCAGCGTGTCAGCCGTCCCATCGCCAATCCGGTTGACGCGATAGGTTTGCGGCAGCACGATGACGGGTTCTTTTTTTCCGTTGAATTTGGAAAATTTCGGCACGGAGGTTTTACGGTCCAGGACCAGTTCTTCCTGAAAAGCGTCTCCGGTATCGAGAATGTTAACCGTGGCGCCCCAGCAAATCCGGTCATTGGCGCCCAGCACCACGCCGGGAATGCCTGGGAATGACACCCCGTTGACGTTCATCGGCCCGCGCTCGGGGTCGTTGGCAACATTGAGATGGATTTCATACCAGACCGAAGGCGTGCTCAATGAAAGATGCGGGTCGCTGGCCAGCATCGGATTTCCAGTCGTCGTGTGGTCGCCACCAACAATCCACCAGTTGCTGCCTTTCGGAAACGCCGAACGGTCGAAAATCCGCTGTAAATATGGATCGGATTTGACTTTATCAAGCCATTGTGCTGCCAGTTGGAGGCTTTCGGGTTGCATCTCAGCCGAAGCGGCTTTCACTGAAGCAATCAAATCTTGAAGCGGTCGGGAGTCAACGGTTGAGGACCGAAGGCCAGCTTTTTCAAAAAAATCCGGGATTGAGGGCGATGCTTCAAACGGCGCACTCCGGAAGACATCTTCAAAAAACAGCTTTGTCCCGTCAAACCCGCCCCGCTGACCAGCTTGCTGGAAAATCCCAAGCGCCAGCGACAAACTGAGTTCGAGCGTCACGTCAAAGGACAAACTAAATGCGGTTGCCTTGCCAATTGTCAGGCTATCAAGCGGCGTCCAGCGTGGAATCTGGGCGCGACTGAGTTCCAGGGCCTGATATTCGGGCGACAGCGGCAGGGTTGGATCATCCAGGAACGCATTGACTCCGTCGGCATACGCCTGAAGCCCCGCCCTGATTGATGCCGAATATCCCGGCAGTGACTCTTCTGCCCCGCGCCGCAACCCAAACAGCCGAAGCTGGGTATCGCTTTCAAGTCCAGCACTTCCAACCAGTTCAGCGAGCGTACCGCTGGCCTGGCGGCGATTGAAATCCATTTGGAAAAAGCGATCTTGCGCCTGAATGTAGCCCATCACCAGATAGGCGTCGTGGTCATTCTGGGCATAAATATGGGGAATGTGTTCCTGGTCGCGCACCAGTCTCACTGGGGCCATTAAACCGGGAAGCTTTGAACTTTGGAGCAATGTCGTCGAATGTATTTTGGCAGGCGCGGCGCCCGACACAGGCCGCACGCTCAGACCAACCGCAGGAACAACCGTTTGAACCAGCAATACAATGGCAAAAAGCCAGGTCAGCTTGCGCATGGATCTTTCCCTCCGTGATGGATGTCTACAGGTGAAGATGAAAACAGAAGGCAATAGGAATCGTGAAAGGCGTGAAAGCGATCAGGAAAGAGTAGCGCAAACCGACTGACTGTTCACTGAAATAACTCCGTCAACTGAAACGAATTTGCGGGAAATCCAAATACTCACCACAGAGGACACAGAGGAGCACGGAGGAAAATCAAACACTCTGACCCTCTGTGTTCCTCTGTGGCCTCTGTGGTGAAAAAATGGTGAAGTACTTTTATTTCTACTCCGTCTCAATTCATCTCGCCTTGAATCACAAACGGCGCCCAAAAATACGGCGCTGACCATTGTTTGCCGCGCAGGAGTTCAAGCTGAGCAGCCCGGAGTGCTGCCGCCGGTGTCATTTTGGCGCGCAGCATTTTGGTGTAAAACCGGGTCATCAGATCCGCCGTGGCTTTGTCGCTCACGCTCCAGAGACTGACGGTCACCCGTTTGGCCCCGGCGTAGAAAAACCCCTGTGTCAGACCAACCAGACCTTCTCCGCGAATGTCTTTTCCAAGGCCGGTTTCACAGGCGGAAAGCGTCACCAGTTCGGCATTCAGATTCAGATTATAGAGGTCAATTGCCCGCAGAAATCCATCTTCAGGCTGCCCCTGTTCAGTGACCAGCGAGAGCACCAGCGACGAAAGCTCGGGGCGTTCCGTATCGAGCAGACCATGCGTGGCAAAGTGGACAAATTGATAGTCATCCAACTCGCCCTTGTGAACGGTCTCGACGCTGGCGGCAAAATCCGTTGCTTTCATCACAGTGGCGGCTTTTGGCACCAAAGCAGCAATCTGGTCGGCTTCGGTTCGGGTAAATGGCAACCGGGGAATGCGCCACCCGCTTCGAGTTTCGGTGGGGGCTGTGTCTTCCGTTTGTTCGAGCAAGCGCAGGGCAATTTGTTTCTGTTTTAACCCATTCAGCGAATCAGTTTTTCGGGCCTCAAGCTTGCCGCGAATCGGCGCCATTCGTTCGTCATCCGTGCCACCGAAGACCGGGTCCGCCAGGATTGCCAGCGTTTTGGCTGCCGGTTTGCGTCCGGCAGTTTGGGCGCGCAACGTTGCCAGCGCTGTGGCTGACGGCACAGTGACCAGTTCGTGGTCTTCAATCAGAAACACCGTGGCCGGATTTGCTTTGGCTGACTTACCTTTTCCAGCCGTACTTCCAGCTTTTGGAAGTATTGCAAATGGAATGTATTGCAGTGCGCCATCCGCCACGATGAGCAACCGTTTTTTGCCAAGTTCGCCAGCAACCGGCCCCAGGATCAAGGCGCTTAATTTTGCCGCCGCTTGCGGTAACGCCGCATCCGCGTCGGCAATGAATGCCGCACGGGGTTTTAATCCGAGATTGCGTTCCCGCACATTGCGACTGATGAGCAACTCACGAACCTGACGGGCGGCCAGCTCGATTTCCTGGCGAGG
>DAOQNB010000590.1:0-4570 GCA_035335845.1 Acidobacteriota bacterium
TTCCAGTCCGGTTGGGCCAGTGGATGCTCGACCAGATTACGGCGCAGGGTGGGCGATTCAGACAGGGGAAGGTCAGTCGGATTCTCGCATCGGGAAACCGCGTTCAAGGCGTCGAAGTGGATGGGAAAGATACAGTTGCCAGTGATCGGGTGGTGATTGCGGCAGGCCCATTGTTAAATCGAGTGGCGGCGCTTGCTGGCCTGGAACTTCCGGTTACGTGTGAGCTGCACGGGAAAATTGCACTCAACGACACCCGTGGCGTGCTTCCGGACGATGCCCCGCTTTTGATTTGGAATGACCCGGTGATGCTGCCCTGGACCGATGCCGAACGCGATGCAATTCGGGCACGCGGCGAAACACATTTGCTGGAACGCTTCCCCGCGGGTGTGCATGTGAGACCACGTGGAAAAAGCCCAAACCATGAGCTTTTAATCATCTGGACCTATGACACCCACACCCAGGAAGCAACCTTCCCACCCATTTTCCCAAACGAATATCCGGAAGTCCTGATTCGCGGACTTTCACGTCTCATACCTGGACTCACAGCTTATTTTGGCCAGGGCGCCACCGCCTATACGGATGGCGGATATTATTGTAAAACCAGTGAAAATCGCCCGTTGATCGGCCCGCTTCCGGTCGAGGGAATGTATGTCATCGGAGCGCTCTCCGGGTTTGGGATTATGGCCTCGCAGGCTGCCGCCGAACTGCTGGCCGCGCATGTGACGGGCACTTCCCTACCTGACTACGCACCGGTTTTTCGTCTGGAACGCTATGCTGACCCGGCCTATCAAGCACTGCTGGAAACGGGCAGTGCCTGGTCAGGACAGCTTTGAGAATTGAGGATGAAGAACTGAGAATGAAGAATTGAGAATGAAGAATGAAGAATTAGAGGAAACCTGGAACTATTTCCCGGTTGGTACATTGTTTCAATGAATTTTTAAATAGCTTAAAAACACAGGCTTAACGAATCACAGAGTTGCCTGATTTCTTTATTCTCAATTCTTCATTCTTCATTCTTCATTCTTCATTCTTCATTCTTCATTCTTCATTCTTCATTCTCAATTCTTCATTCTTCATTCTTCATTCTTCATTCTTCATTCTTCATTCTCAGTTCTTCATTCTTCTTTAGGGAGTTTTTGTTGTGAAGATTTTTCAACTCGCACTTATTTTGGTCGCACTCACGGCAAGCCTTTTGATTGGTGGCTTTACATCGAGTGCCTTTGCACAATCCAATGCGCAAAATCCGCTTGAGGAATATGGAACGCGCGATCCGGAACTGGAAATGAAGGCTTCGAAGAATGTTGAAGTCGCCAAATACTATCTGGGGCAGAAAAAATACAAGCAGTCCATCAGCCGGCTGGTCGAGATTGTTGAGATCTATCCGCAGTATTCACGGTTTGATCAGGTGTTGTTTTATCTGGCTGAATCGTACCTGGCCAATGGAGAATTGGGTGAAGCCAAAAACCGCTATGGCGAATTGATTGAAAAATTCCCCGAAAGCGAACTCTTCAAAAAAGCTGAAAAACAACTCAAAAAAGTTGAGGAAAAGCAGAAACAGGCAAAGGGATGACTGATGACAGGAATGAGAGGGTGACTCTGTCATTCCTGTCATCAGTTGGTATCACGGCTGCGGATGATCGGCACGGGTGCTTTTCCACCGTCAAGGAGTTCCGTGGTGCTCTCGGTTACAGATGGAGGCACGATTGGATTGATTTCGAGGCGGTTGGTCTGACTGGGAAGCGCATATTGGATTGGCTCAGTCGGGCGACGAAAATCTTTGGGTTCAGTGAATTCTTTTGGATGGACGCCTTCACGCAAATGGCGCATTCCATTGAGGGCACACACCCAACCCACCGCCCCACCCAGCAGGGCCAGAATTTCAAACAAAATGACCGCTTTTGGCTTGAGGGTAATCCCTGGAAGCAACGGTAAACACAGGAAGAACAGTGAGATCCCAATTGCAATCAAGCCAACCAGCAGGTTGTCGTGAGCCATGGCGCCTTTCGACGTCAACCGTAACACCTCAAATTCCGCCGGGGTTGATTCAACCGCTGGTGTCCCACACCGACGGCAAAACCGCGAGTCGGTTGTAAATTCCGTTCCGCAGGTAACACAAGTTCCAATCAAATCAGTGTGCCGGGCCCAGGCACAAATCGCTTCGGCTTCGCGATTCATGACCTGTTTGTCAGCCTTCGTCATCGTTGGATGACCGATCAAATAGTTGAATGTCACCAGCGTGGCATTTTCGCCCGAAGCCTTGAGACTCACGTGGAGCTTGGTCGAGTAATCCAAAATATTGCTTGACGTGAAGCTCTCGCCCCCGCCCTGGGCTTTGCGTTTGGCAATGAGCGGTTGTTCTTCCTGGACCTGATACCCCATTTTTTCCAGTGCTCGACTTAAACGACCTCTCACCGTTTCCACAGTTCCCGGCAACCGCAATGTGACCTCATGTTCAGTTGGGCCAACACCATAGTTGCTGGTGTCCATTGATAGATACTCAGTTCCCATAAACCACCTGTTCCTCAATAAGTTTTCTTCTGAAACGGAGCTCCAGCTCGTGGAAGTTGCGTGATCAACTGGTGTGTGATTTTTCAGGTCGGCAAAGTGGTCACCGATTTTTGAAATTTTTCCGTATGATGGGGTTCGATTCTGCACTCGCCGCGTGAATTCAGGCTCTCAAATTTTAATAAGTTTTTCAACTTCAAGCGTTTCCAAAGACAGCCGATCACGGGTGATGATTTCAACTCTAACCAGTCGGAGAAAAATTTTGTGACAGCCCCATCCCTTGTTTCAACCGATTCTGTCTGTTTTTTCACTCATCACCAGGAATTCCCCGGAAATTCCCGACTTTTTCTCGATTATTTACATGGATCTGACCAGCTTGCCGCTTTTTTTCCCGGCTTTTCCTCGCAGATCCTTTCAGTTCAACATCTGGCCACCCTGGCGCCAACCATTGCCGCCGAACATCTCGAACGTGACACGCTGGTTGAAGTCTTGCTCGAACAAAACCGGAACTGGGGCGCCACACCACACACCTTCGCTCAAATTGACAGGTTACGCAATCCACAAACGGTGGCTATCGTCGGTGGACAACAAGCCGGCTTGTTTGGGGGCCCCTTGTTGAGTGTCTATAAAGCGTTGACGGTGATTCATCTGGCTGACCAGCTCACTCACGCGGGAACGCCAGCCGCTCCAGTTTTTTGGATTGCCAGTGAAGATCACGATTTTGCCGAGGTCAACCACACGGTCTTGTTTGGTCGTGATGGCGGACTGGTGAAGATTCCATATCAGGATTCCGCCTTGTCGCAGCCTCCAGTTGGAAAACGAACGATTGAATCCAGCATTGACCAGTCCTGGGAAGCACTGGTGGCGGCCCTTCCAGAGACTGATTTTACGGCTGGAATTCTGGCTGGTTTGCGCGAAGCATATGCAACAGGGGCTGGCTGGTGCGATGCGTTTGCCCGATGGATGACCCGGCTGTTTTCACAATATGGATTGATTGTGATGGATCCACGTGACGCTCGACTCAAAACCGCAGCCCGTCAGGTATTTGAAGCCGCGATCAGTGACCGTCAGGAATTAGCCAGTGCTATTCACCGCCAGAGCCAGGCTCTGGTTGAAGCTGGCTACCACGCGCAGGTGAAAACCGATATCAATCAATCACTTGTGTTTGTTGAACTGCACGAAACCCGGACATCTCTGATTCAAACATCCGAAGGATTTCAAACCAAAAGCACCAGTGGTGACCAGCACCTGTTTTCAGCCGAAGCATTGATAGCTATTTTTGAATCCGACCCGTTGCGAATAACTCCCAATGCTCTGCTCCGGCCAGTTGTTCAAGACGTGCTGTTGCCAACCGTCGCCCAGGTCGTTGGCCCGGCTGAGCTGGCGTATCTGGCCCAATCCCAGCCAATTTATGATCATCTCAAGCGAACAGCACCGGTTCGGTGGCCGCGTTCTGGAATGACGCTGGTTGAACGACGCCACCTGAAAACCCTTGAGAAATTTCAGTTTTCCCTGATTGATGTGGTGAGCGGCGAACAGACCTTGATGCGCCGAATCCTGACTGAAATTCTTGATAGCAGCACGGCGGATTTGTTTACCGAGACTGAAGCCCTGTTCAATACTCAGCTTGATAAATTACAGGCGTCACTTGATCGGCAGGATCCAACGCTGGCCAAAGCGCTGGTTCAAAGTCGGGAAAAAATCCTCTATCAACTCAATCATCTACAAAATCGGTTCTTGAACAGTCGGTCTCAAGCTGAAGACGCAACCCGACGGCAAATCGAACGGGCCGTGGTTGCGCTCTATCCAGACAATGCCAAACAGGAGCGTGAAATGAACCTGCTTCCGTTTCTGGCCCGGTATGGCTGGGACCTGGTTGACCGACTCCATCGTGAACTGAAGGTTGACCCAGCCCATCACCAGTGGCTGGTGGTTTAAAAAACAAAGTGACAGGGTACCACATGAGATTGAGTCTCGCCTGGTTCCCCTGTCACCCTGTCACCTGGTCACTTTGTCATCTGCCTGCCTGGTCTTTTCCAGAAAAGACGCATATTCATCAGCATTT
>DAOQNB010000591.1:0-4552 GCA_035335845.1 Acidobacteriota bacterium
AATCCAACATTGGATTTCTTGAGTTTGGTCGCAACTTCATCTGGAAGGGAGTAGGTTTCTGCCGGGCCTGGAAAATTCCCGGTTCGAATATCGTGAACATAGGTTTCCAGGGCTTTTTTGATCACTGATTTCAAATCAACATACTGGCGGACAAAACGTGGTTGATGCCCAAAGTTGAGCCCCAGGACATCGGAAATCACCAGAATTTGACCGTCACAGTCAACCCCGGCGCCAATTCCAATCGTTGGCACCTTGATTCGTTCAGTAATCGTGCGGGCAATTTCACCCGGAACACCTTCCAGCACAATGGCAAAAACACCAGCTTTTTCGAGTGCCAGGGCATCTTCGATCAACTGATTGGCTGTTTCCAGCGTCTTGCCTTGAACTTTGTACCCGCCCATTCGATGTACGGATTGCGGAGTCAACCCGATATGTCCCATCACGGGGATTTCATTATCTACAATTTTCTCAATGAGATATGCCCGTTTCTGACCGCCTTCGAGTTTGACAGCTTCGGCACCACCTTCTTTGATCAACCGGACGGCTGAATCGAGCGCCCGTTCCACGCTGGTGTGATAACTTCCAAACGGCATATCCCCAACCACCAGCGCCCGCTTCACGCCTCGTCGAACTGCCCGGGTACAGAAAATGACATCGTCGAGCGTCACTTCCAGGGTAGTTTCGTACCCAAGCACGACATTGGCCAGCGAATCTCCGACCAGAATAAAATCGGCCCCGGCTTCATCAACCAGCCGGGCCATTGGAAAATCATAGGCGGTGAGCGAAGTGATTTTCTCGTGGTTTCGTTTGCGATCCAGAAGCGTCTGAATCGTTACTTTTTTCTCTTTTGCAGCTTGGTGAACACTCATAACAAAAAGACTAACTCGATAAGAATTGGATTTCGGCTGAAAGGTTTTGACGTGCCTGGGCTTCCAGTCGGGCGCGCATTTCACTTGTAAAGTACAATTGCTCCCTTGTCAAAAAGCTTTCGAGAACTGCCCGTCGCTTACGGCGATACACAAACTCTGGCACCCACGAATATTCACGGCGAATGGCCTGTCGATATTCAAGATAAACCGGTTCGGGGGCGCCTAAAATTGCCAGGTCGGCATCCAGAAAATAAGCACCGTCAGGTGGAAGATGGACCACTGAATGTTGCCTGGTTGCCAGAATCAGGCGTCGGACCATATCGCGGCGAAGTGGGGGCATTTCTAATTCATTCAACCACTCAAAAGCAAATGCTGCACTCTGTTCCTCATTATCACTGTGGCGAGTGCGGTAAATGACATCATGAAACCAGATCGCCCACTCCACCACTTCGATATCTTCCAGGTGATCACGAATCGGCTGGATATGGTCAAATAAAGCTTTGATATGGCTGAGGTTATGGTAGGAACGATGCGGCTCGGAATAGTTTTTAACCAGGTGTTCCCAGAGAGTCTGGAGACGTTCTGGCCTGGCCGATAACGGACGCGTCAGTTCAGCCCATCCCTGCCTGAGTTGGGCCAAACCAGGTTCATCAAGTCGAAAAAATGAGTTTTGCTTTTTTGATTGAGATGAAAGAAACCAGTTGCGCATTGAATTCCGCCACAGATCCAGAAATCAAACCTGAAACTGATGGAGTTCCAGGGCTGGTACAGAATAGCGGATACGAAGAGAAAACACCGAGTCAAACCCGACAGCCAGTTCTATGTTCAGGCTAAAAACTGCCGGGTTGATGATCAAGCTCTATCCCTGGAGTAAACAGGCCAGAATACGCTCAGCGGTTTTTCCATCCCAGAGTTCAGGGATGCGCTTTGGAAAAACCGCGCCATGCAAAACATCCCGGATTGCAGCATCAATGGTATCAGGATTCGTTCCAACAATACGATTTGTGCCTTCAGTGACCGTAATCGGGCGTTCAGTATTTTCACGCAAGGTCAGGCAGGGGATGCCAAGCGCGGTGGTTTCTTCTTGCAGCCCACCTGAATCAGTCAAAACCAGCCGTGACTGGCTCCACAGTCGCAGGAAATCCAGATAGCCCAATGGATCACATAACCGGAAGTTTGGCCAGGCCGCAAGCTGGCTGGTCAATCCAAATTCCGCCAACCTGGCACGGGTCCGGGGATGAACCGGGAAAATGACCGGTAATTCTGCCTGAAGTCGGCCCAGGCTTCCTAAAATTCCAGTCAGCGTCTCAACAGCATCCACATTTGACGGACGATGGAGCGTCACCACGGCAAAATTCCCAGGTGTCAGTTCCATCTGGTCAACAATTGACGATTGTTTTGCCTGTTCAAGACTCATCATCAAGGTGTCAATCATTACATTTCCCACTCGACGAATCCTGGCGGGGTGAACACCTTCGCGCAGCAGGTTTTCATCCCCGTCTGGGCTGGGCGTCAGGAGCAAATCAGCCAGTGCATCAGTCACTAACCGGTTGATTTCTTCAGGCATTTGACGGTCGAAACTGCGGAGACCGGCTTCGACGTGGGCCACCTTGATGCCAAGCTTAACCGCCACCAGCGTGCAGGCCATTGTTGAGTTCACATCACCAACCACCACCACCCAATCTGGTTTTTCCTGCAGAAGCACCGGCTCAAAAGCCAGCATCACCCGGGCAGTTTGTTCGGCATGTGACCCGGAACCAATCCCTAAATTGATGTCTGGGGCTGGAATTTGCAGATCCCGAAAGAAGGCATCTGACATTTCGGCGTCATAGTGCTGACCAGTATGAACCAGTTTGCTCTCAATCTCTGGATGACGACGAAAGGCGTTCAAGATCGGAGCAATTTTCATGAAGTTTGGGCGCGCGCCCACGACACTGAGAATTTTCATCAATAATGTCCTTCAAGGAATGAAGAATGAAGAATTGAGCATGAAGAAAAAGCTTTGAGCCGCTGAATTTCTACATTCTACCTTCTTTATTTTCCGGGGTCAGGTTTTTGCAGTTAGCAGCAGATACACACCGCCGACACTGAATAATAAGTTCGGCCCCCAGGCAGCCCAAAATGGCGGGAGCAATTCATATCGTCCCAACTGATCAAAAACCCCAATCGTTCCCCAAAAGATAATGGCAATCGCGATTCCGATACTGACCCCAACCAGCGCCCCTCGTTTGCCAATCGTGAATGAAAACGGCAATCCAACCAGCGCCATGACCAGGCAAGCCAGACAGGCAGCAAATTTCGATTGCAACTCGATGTTCAAACTCATCACATCGGCGCCAATCCTTTTTAATTCAATAATTTGCTCTTGTAACTCGGTAATGCTCATTTTGCTTGATTCCGGAATTCCCTGGGTAAAGTACTCAGGATCTTCTGGAAGTTTAAGCCGGGCCTCGGTTATTTCAGTCCGTCCTTCAGGGCGACCATCGGGAGTAAAAGTTCGTTTCCAGCCTTTGGTCAAAATCCATTCCGTGGTTTTTGGGTCCCATAGCGCTGCCTTGACATAGATCCGGCTTACCAGACTGGCGGTCTCGGGATTGGTTTCATAAATTGACAGGCCAACAAACTCATTTTTGTTGGTGTCAAAATGGCGAAAGTTAAAAATCCGGTTATTTTGGCCGCGAAACCACTTGCGGTTGGTCTGGTAAAAGGTCTGAGGCGGAAGTTGTTTGCCGCGAATCAAATTGCGGAGGTAATCCTGGGTGCGATTGGTAAACGGCAATACATACTCCTGGGATGCCAGCATGGTCGCCCCAATCAATAAGGCACCAATCAAAACCGGTACTGTCAGCCGGTACACGCTCTGTCCGCTGGTGTTGAGGGCAATTAACTGTGATGTCCGCCCAAGCAATCCAAAAGTCACCAGCACCGCGACCAGGACGGCAAAAGGGAGCATGTAATTAATGACCTGAGGCGTGAGAAACAACAGGTACTCAACAACGACACCAGCTTTTATCTTATTCTGGGCAATATGGTTAATCAGTTCAAACAGGGTGAAGATGATAAAGATGCCCCACAGCCCAATCAGCACAAACAGGAAGTGGCGGGTGGCTTCGCGAAAAATCATCAGGTCGATAATTCGCGGAAATCCAAATCGAAGCCGAATCTGGCGCCGGGTAACCCCCTGGCCAAGCAACGGATACTGTGATCGGCTCAAATCCTGGGTTTTTTGTTGAACCTGACGAAAGAGTTTGCGCAGTGGAGCTTGAATCCGGTTCCACAGTTTCCAGAACCCCATTGCCAGCCGTGAAGCCCGGAATTTGGCTGGTCCACCGGCAAAAAGCCAGAAACTGACCGCACCCAGGATCAAATCGGGGCCCCACACACCAAGCAAAACCGGCAACACCCCCTGTCGGGCGGCGCGTTCCCCACCCAAAAACAACAAGTAGAAGGCAAGGTTGACCACCAATCCAATAAACAGCCCTGATGACCGTCCCGAACGCGTTCCGGTAATCCCCAGCGCCACACCAATCAAAGCAAAGAAGAGACAGGCAACTGGCAACGCAAATCGTTTGTAGAATTCAATCTGGTACTGACGTTCTTTTCCGGCCTCAGGCACGGCTCGCCAGAGTTGAGGTAGCGTCATCAGGTCTGGCCCTGGTGGGAGGGGGTCTAAATCTTCAACC
>DAOQNB010000592.1:0-4542 GCA_035335845.1 Acidobacteriota bacterium
AAAACCAAACACTTCCAAAATTCAATATCTCAGGAAACTTTTGACAAGGTACTTAAGAGCTCTGAATCCTCAGGATTTGCACTAACGAAATAGCCTGCTGTGAGTTTGTAACGCTTTCCTACCCTTGAGTTTATTTTTTATGACCAGTCCTCATCTGCTGACCCGGAACCCTGGTTTTGAAGCCCCAAGCCCCAAGCCCCAAGCCCCAAGTCCTGAGTGTGGTCTCTGTGGCCTCCCCTGTGACTCATCGCGGTTTATCCGTCAGGACACGCGCTTTTGCTGTGCCGGGTGTATGAATGTGTACAGTATTTTGGTTGAAAGCGGTCTTTGCCAGCCAGGAGATGATTTTCGGGAGACAGAATTGTACCAACAGAGCCTTCGGATGGGCCTGATTTCAAATGGGCAGGTTCCGTCAGCCACATCAGAAGTCAAAGGCACCGTTTCGCCTGAGACACCTGGTCAAGAGATCCTGATTCACGTCGGAGGCATGTGGTGTGCCTCCTGTGCCTGGTTAATTGAACATGTGGTTTCCAAAGAGCCAGGGGTCATCAAAGCCGAAGCGTTTTTTGCTTCAGACCTGGTGAAAGTCAAATTTGCTCCCCAGTGTTTACCGCCAACACGGTTAATTGAACGCATTGAACAACTTGGCTACCACGCGAGTGAATTTACCGGTGAGGAGGGGACTCGCGACGAAGAAAAACGCGACCTGTTGCTCCGACTCGGGCTTTCCGGTTTTTTGTGGCTCAACATTATGACGTTGAGCACCGCGCTCTATGTGGGATACTTCGAAATCATCGCTGAAAGTATCCGATTGTACTTACCCTTTGTCTTGATGGTCCTGGCCACGCCCGTGGTATTTTATTCGGCCAGTCCAATTTTAAAACTCGGGTATCAGGCACTGCGCAACCGCACGTTGCGGATGGAATCGCTGCTCGGATTGGGAATCCTGGCCGCTTATTTTTATAGTGCGGTCCAGGCTTTCCAGAGTGGAATTCATATTTATTTTGACACTGTTTGTGCGATTGTAACGCTGGTTTTAATCGGAAAGTATATTGAACGAACCGCCAAAGATCGAACTTCGCAGGCCGTGACATTGCTCTATCGGTTGATGCCGAAAAAGGTCCGACTTTATTCCAACGGACAGGAACGATTTGTTTCCATTGATGCCTTGCGAGTCGAGGATTGTTTTTTGGTCAAAGCTGGTGAGCGGATTCCAGCCGATGGTGTTGTGATTGACGGGCATTCCTTTGCTGATGAATCACTCCTGACCGGGGAATCAACGCCCGTGACCAAACACGTTGAAAGTCCAGTTATTGCTGGCAGTTTGAATGGCAGTGGTGTGCTCCGGGTCCGAGCCACCAAAGTCGGAAACGACACCACCCTGGCCCAGATTGTGCACTGTGTCGAACAGGCATTGAGCGGGCGTTCACCGATTGAACGCCAGGTAGATCGGGTGTCGCAGGTCTTTATTCCGAGCGTGATTGTGGTGGCTGCCCTCACCTTTTTGATATGTGTCTGGTTGGGTCACCCGACGGGGGATTCCCTGATGCGGGCCATTACGGTGCTGGTGATTGCCTGTCCCTGTGCGCTCGGAATGGCCACACCGCTCGCGATGACGACGGCGATTGGCACTGCCTCGCAAACTGGAATTCTGGTCAGTGACGGCAGTGTGCTTGAATCAGTCAAGACGATTGACACGATTGTGTTGGATAAAACCGGTACCGTGACCGAGGGCCAGTTCTCGCTGGTTGGGTTTGAACTCTGCGCCGAACCTTTCATTCCAACTGGACTCGATGGACACAGGCATCCGCCAGCCAGTTCACACCCAGAACTGTTCAGGCAGGTGTATCTTCCAGTGCTGGCCTCGCTTGAAGCTTATTCTGAGCATCCGCTGGGGATTGCTCTGCGCAAATATGCCCTTGAACAGGGAGTTACCCTCTGTGAAGCGACTGAAATTGTGATCCATCAAGGGCAGGGGATTTCAGGCACCGTAGATCGTCGGCAGGTGTTTTTGGGAAATCGTGGGTTACTCGAACACCTGGCCGGGCCAAACGCTCCAATTTTTGAATCGCTCCAGACTCTCCAATGGGAAGCAGACGGGCACACCGTCGTGTTTTTCGGGCTTGATGGAGAGCTTTGTGGCTTGCTGGCGTTTGGTGATTGCCTGAAACCGGACTCGATTGAGGCGGTTCGGGCTTTCCAGCAACAGGGACTGACGGTTCACCTTGTTTCAGGTGATTCACAGGCAACGGTGCGTGCCGTTGGGAATCAGCTTGGGGCCGATCAGGTTCTGGCCGAAGTTTCGCCAGCCGAAAAAGCCAGCTACATCCAGACGCTCCAGGATCAAGGGCGGGTCGTGTGCATGGTCGGAGACGGTATCAACGATGCTCCCGCGCTGGCACAGGCCAACCTGGGGGTGGCCTTGAGTTCCGGGACAGATATTGCCATGCAGGCTGCCAGCGTTGTTTTGATCAGCCATTCGCTCAACAAAATCCTCGATGTGTTTGGTCTATCGCACAAAACCCGGCGGGTGATCCGGCAAAACCTCTTTTGGGCCTTTTTGTATAACTCGCTTGGCATTGGGCTGGCGGTAACCGGCATTTTAAACCCAATTCTGGCCGCCGGAGCGATGGTGCTGTCGAGCCTGTCTGTGATTACCAACTCGCTTCGGTTGCGGAACATCGGCCACTGAACTGACATCAGATAAGTATCTTGCCATAAATGTTCTGAGATATTGGGTTTGGTACGTGGTTGATTTTTTTCCGTGTTTTCCGTGTTTTCCGTGGTTAAAATGTCTGGAAATTTTCGGCAAGATACTTAATCGGCGGAGAATAGCTGAAAGCGTGATGCCCCAGGTGATAAAACTCATTTGAAGAAAAAAACAAATCCCCCAAAGAACCGCTTTTTTACGCATCGTTTGAACTCCTCCTGGAACTGGTCATAACCCATTGAAAAAAATCACGTAACATGGTTCTCCTGCAATGTAGAATCAAAATCACTGATTCCATATTCACTGCTCAGTTCAACTGGTTGCTTTGTCCATTCACCACCAGCCACTGGTTGCCGTTTTCGTCGCAATCGTATGGCGTTTGCTTGCGTTGCGGCTGCAGCACTTCGTGCCATCCTTTTTCTGAAAGAATCAATCACGAGTTGCCAGTTGAGAAACTCAATGGAAAGATAGCGATTGATCAACCAGTATTTTATCGAAAGGAATCCTGTCATGGCCAGGAGTTCAAAACGTCCGGTATCCGCTCCAGCACCTGCACCGGTAGAGTTTTCATCCATTCAGCCTGTTGCAATTGAGCGAGAGCGTCGCTATTGGCTGGTAAAATCGGAACCCGAAGTGTTTTCAATTCAGCACTTAAATGAATGCCCTGAACGAACGGCAGGTTGGGATGGTGTCCGTAACTATCAGGCCCGGAATTTTTTGCGGGATGATTTCAAGCTTGGGGATCAGGTGTTTTTTTACCACAGCAACGCTGAGCCCCCGGGGATTGCTGGAATTGCTGAAGTCGTTCGTGAAGGCTACCCTGACCACACCGCCTTTGACCCAACCGACCACCATTTTGATCCAAAAAGTAAACCTGAAAATCCAACCTGGTTTATGGTTGACCTCAAACTGGTGCGCATTTTTCCAGAAGTGATTGCGTTGGAAAAACTCAAACAGACCCCTGGGCTCGAAAATATGCTTGTCACCCGGAGGGGGATGCGACTCTCAGTCCAACCCGTAACAAAAGAAGAGTGGCAGGTGATTGAATCACTGGTGCCAGTTGCCCCAGAGACCGCAGGCTAAAAAGCTGGCTGGGACTGAAGGGGCGCGGAAATCATCAGAAAATTTGGCAAAAAGCGATAGCCCTCGCCATCCTGGCAGATTATACTGTCAGAGACTGCTTTCATAAACCTCCTGCAAAATCCCTCTTGCATTCCACAGCCAGTCTGGTTTCAGGCAACTTCCCCCCGCTTGCCCTGTCCCCCGCCAAGCTATGTTCCGTACCCAAAAATTAAGTTCCCGGAAACAGTTTATGGTGTTGGTGGTCGATGATGATTCCTACACCCGCCGGATCATTCGCCTCCTGCTTGAAAAAGAAAAGTATCAAGTTCAGGAAGCCGAGGACGGTGAAACTGCCCTGCGGATGATACAAACAACCCGGCCTGATCTGATTCTGACCGATCTTATGATGCCTGGAATCAATGGTATTGAAACCACTCGACAGGTTTTTCAACTTCCAGGTTGCCGCCGAATTCCGATCATGATGATCACGGCTGTGAATGAGCCCGACATTGTGGACCAGGCCTTTGCGGTTGGGGTGGCCGATTACTTTGTCAAGCCAATCAACTGGCCGGTGCTGCGCCAACGAATCAAACGGCTCCTCACGCCTGGCAGCGTTGAATTTCGAGGCGAGGTTCCGGCAACGTTCAGCCAGACACTGATTGACCAGGCGCTTGATGGTGTGATCACCCTCACCGAGAGCGGCATTATTCAATTTGCCAATGCAGCAGTCATGACCATGTTTGGGTATGATCCGGGCAGTCTGGAAGGGC
>DAOQNB010000593.1:0-4542 GCA_035335845.1 Acidobacteriota bacterium
CTATAGCTTTTCAGATAAATATTTCCTGGGAGCGCCGGCATCTTGCCGGCATCAAGTGGCTCATATCCAATCAGTTGCCGGCAGGATGCCGGCGTTCCCAGGGGGGAATCTTTTTCTGAAAGACTATACATTTGTTTTCCAGCGCCCATCCGGGCGCAATTTTGGTTAGGGAATCTATTCCGGTAGGTGCGCCTCAAAGCAGGCTCCCGCACCGGCTACTTTCCGTCGCCCATTCGGGCGAAAACACCGCAAGACTATTAAACAGTCAAACTTTCCAAAGCTTCACCTTATTTCACCTTAAACACCTGACTTGTTCCCCTTTCGGTGTTGCCGGCGGCGTCACTGGCTTCGACCTGGACCAGAGCCTGTTTGGACTTTGGAAGGCTGGTGGCCACGGTCCAGGAAAAGGATTGAAGTGAACCAGCCAGGCCGGTGGCGAGCAAATTTGGGAAGGTCGTTCCTCCGTCGGTAGAAAGGCGAATGGTATGGGCGTTGATACCCCGATTGTCGCTGGATTGCCAGGTGATTGTAACGGTTTGACCCCGTTTGACTTTTTTGGCGCCACTGCCAACGGTGACATTCGTCACAACTGGTGGTGTCGTGTCGGGAGGCTCTCCCTCGCGGAAGATTTCAAAACTGGCGTTGCTCGTGTCTTCCACCAGAACGGTGAGGGCACTGACAACATTTACTTTGATACGCGCCGCTGTCGTTACGACGTCTGGAATCATCCAGGCAAAACTCTGACTTTGGGCCGAAAGTCCCGTTACAATGGAAGCCGGAAATGTCTGGCCTCCATCGGTGGAAAGTGAAAGGTCATGGCTGGCAACGGTGTCTCGATTTTCGGTCGTCCAGCGAATGTCAGTGGTGCTTCCGGCTTTGTATCGTTCGCCTCCGTTGGGAGACAAAACCGTTACTTTCGGGGCTGGCGGTGGTGGTGGCGCATCATGAACTGAAAATGTGACCAGTTGCGTGGCAAAAGCTCCGATAGCTGACTGGAGCGACACCAGATTGCTCGTCTGAAGCTGGGTGCTGGCGTCGCTGACCTGCTGGAGTTGAATTCCCTGTGGTGAACCTTCAAGCGCAGTCGCATCAAGCTGCCACGATGTAGCCGCATCGGTCGGATTTACAATCAGGACGGCGTATTCTTCGGCGGTGTTGCGCCCCGCCAGAACTTTCAAACTTGTACTGCTCCCAGTGGTTGAGGTCATCCGGGTTGGATGCTGAACCAGTTGCGACCAGAGCTGAAATGCCAGCCCGATGCTTTTGGGACGGCCATCCGCAAAAAACATCCCGTAAAACGTCGGCAAATTGAGCGATGGGTCATTTCCCCGGTAAAAAAGCGACTGGGTGACTTCGGTGTTTTGGAGGGCAATCCAGCCGGCAGTCATCAACGCCGCACCTTTGGCGCCGGTTCGGAGCGCCGGGTCATCGGTGGTGCCTTCGCGGTACTGGGTGTTCCATTCGGTGAGGTGTTGTTCGGTTGCAGTAAACCCAAAACGATCCAGTTGCTGGCGGTAAAACGTGGCCCCGGTTGTGAAATCCTGCGGGTTGTTGGTGTAGACGTGCCACGAAAAGAAATCAAGCGGCACATTGCGCTGTTGCAGGTACTGGAGCAGGCCAGTTGTGTAATTTTGGCCCTGCGGCGAGAGAAACCCGGCAGGTGTCAGTCCAGGACCACCGACGTTGAGATCCGGAAATTCAGCCTTGAGTGCCGTGACCAGTTGGGCAAACAGATCAAAGAACTCTTCGCGACTGCCAGTCCAGAATTGCCGGTTGTCAGGTTCGTTCCATACTTCAACAAAGCGAACGTAATTTTTCCCCCAGCGGGCCGCATCGCGATAGTGACGAATGACCTCGACTCCGGCCCGCACGAAATTGGCTTTGTTCGTCACCGGACGCGAGTTGTTATAGGAATTTCCCAGCCGAAGGTACGGCTCAAAGCCTCCGCTGATGATGGCTTGAAACGTCTGGTCGCTGGCGCTGAAGTCATAAGACGACGCCAGACCTGGGTCGGCGGCCTGATTGGGGTACATCGTCGTCATATCGAGCGGGCCATAAAAATCGTGGCTTCTGACCATCGTGACGCCGGCTGACTGATAGGCAGCCGTCAAATCAGGATTTCCAGGCTCGCCAACCGGCGCCGGCCCGGCATTGACGCCAAGCAAGGGCCGAATCGGCGATGATGCCGCCGCCTCACCCAAAACAATGGTGACGGATGATTGGGCATTCGATGAAAGCTGGGAGGAAGGCTGATTGAGTGTGAACAGACACAACATCACAAGGAAGGTCAACACCAGTGGTCGCATAGGCCGAAACTCTTTGCAGTGGGATGGGAATGATGAGAAGGGACGAACAGGTGTTCAGACGAAGCGACCAGTTGAAAAAGTCTGAAAAAGTAGCGGAAATTGTGTTTTGCCTGGAATGGCGAGGGTCAGACGATCTTGGGCTGGGGGTATCGGGCTCAGGGCTGAAGGAAATACAACTCTTTCAATAATTTAGCTTTCCTTTAATACGATAATTTCACTGCAAAATGGTCTCAGCTTTGATCTGGTAAACAATCAAGCACCTGCTGATCGGTCAATTGTGAGAAATCTTTATATCCGAACCCGACGCCGTAAAAGGGTTCAGGTTTGAGCAGGCACACGAGTTCGTTTACGTCTTGAGCTAAACTCTGGCAGGTTTCTTCAGCACCAACCGGGACGGCAACCACAATCCGGGCAGCGTTTCCGGCCCGAACGGCAGCAATTGCCGCTTTCATCGTGGCCCCGGTGGCCAGTCCATCATCTACCAGAATCACCGTTCGATTGGCCAGGTCCGGCATTGGACGCCCCTGGCGATAGATTTCGTTGCGGCGGGTCAGTTCTTTGGTTTCACGGTCAATCGCCGCCTGCAGAATGGGGCGTGTAAGATGCAGATACTCAATGATTTCCTGGTTAAAGACGTGCTGGCCGCCGAGGGCAATCGCCCCCATGGCCAGTTCAGAATTTCCCGGCACGCCCAGTTTGCGCACGGGGATGACTTCGAGTTCAGCATTGAGCGCTTTGGCAACTTCGGCGGCGACAGGGACTCCGCCACGCGGCAGGGCCAGGACCAGCAGTCCAGGCTGATTGTGGTAGGACACCAGTTTTCTGGCCAGTGCCTGACCGGCGGTGATGCGGTTGGTGAAAGCGGTTCGTTCGTGACTCATAGAACACTTCGGGCCGAAGACAGCGGGCTGAAGACATTGGGCTTGGGGCTGAAGAATTCGGGCTGAAAAATTTGGGCTGAGATAACAGTTTAGCAGAAACAGATTTTGTTTGCCCCAATCCGTTTTCTTCAGTCCGAAGCTTTCAGCCCGACATCTTCGGCCCGTTTTCTTCAGCCCGAAGTTTTCAGCCCTACTTGCTTTCAACGGCCCCTTGAGCCGCGTTCCAGGCTGTCCAGCCGCCCTTTAACGCCCGGACATTGGTAAACCCGGCTTCACGGAGCATCATCGCCGCTTTGACCGAACCACCATCGGTTGAGCAGGCGCAATAGGTCACGATTTCCTTGTCCCTGGGAAGGCTCGCCGCGGCTGTCTTCAAATCGCCGTTGAATCGGAGCGCGCCTTTGATCTTGGTGGCACTGGCGTCGAAATCTTTCCCGCGAACATCAATAATAATGACTTCTTCGCCTTTGGCGAGTTTGGTCTTTAATTCATCAACTGAAATGCGTGGATAATCGGCTTCGGTGTACGTAACGTTGCCTTTTTCTTCAAGAACTGCTGGTGAAAATGCTGCCTGAGCAACAAAGCTTGAAGAAACAAAAATCGTCAAAGAAATGGCGAATGCAGTCAGAACTTTTGAAAACATAGATGCTCCTCTTTACAAAATTTAAGTGTGGTTGAGTGAACTGTTTGACACAAATATGCAATTTTACAAACACAATTCCTTCAACTGGTTCCAATAGAAACCAATCAGATTTGTACTGATTAAACCATACAAAATTCAATCAGTATTTTTGAATTGAAGAAGAAGGAAATTGAGTATTTTTGACTTGCTTACTTTCCATTAACGGAAGGAAAAAACGATTGGTTACACAGAAAAGAAATTATTTTTTTAATTCGGGACAATTGCAGTTTTCCTGTGTAACCAGAACGTCAAACTTCTTTTGCTGGTCGGCAGACAGCAACACGCGCATGCGGGAGCGAGCGCGGTCGCGGACCTGATCGTAACGCGGGCGGACTTCGGTACACACAGCTTTGTATTCGGTTCCGGCTTCGCTGATGATGGTTTTGATCGTGCCCGCCTGATCTGGATTGAGGTTGAGTTCACGCTGGAGTGTCGCAAAATAAGCTTCGCCATCTCGAATGTTGGGTGCGGGGACTGCCGCAGGTTTGGCCGCCCGGGAGGTAAAAACGCCGCCAAGTGAAAGTCCCGTCAGGCATCCAAGACCAAACACACAACCCAGCACCAGCCAGGCTTTCCATTGAACTGATCGAGAAGAAGAAGAGTGAGACATAAAATTCCAGGGCTGAAGAAGTCGGGCTGAAGAAGTCGGGCTGAAGAAGTCGGGCTGAAGAAG
>DAOQNB010000594.1:0-4536 GCA_035335845.1 Acidobacteriota bacterium
GGGTTTTGCCACTCCGAATACATTTGGGAAAGCTGTTTTGATTCTTCAGGGGTTAATCCTTTATTGGGAGAAACCTGGAACTTTTTCGTTTTATTGGGTTTTTGTTTTTCGTTGGCAGAGACCTTGTCACTGAATTTGGCAAAGCTGCCGGCTGCGATCATCGCAACCACGCAACACAGCGCAAAACACAAGGCGATCTGCCAGGGGGAAATTTTGAGACGGGAAGTGATTTTTTCGGGCATGCTGTCCACTCCTGGGATAAAGGTAATAGAACAAGCCACCCCAAATCCTGATTCACTTTTTTGGAGAACGTGCCTGAGGGAGTGAAACAGGGTATGTGGTTGCAGGAACAGGAACTAGAAGGTTGGATTGGTGCTATAAATAGAACAATATGTGTGAGTTAGGCCCTGCAAATATACACTCTGAATCAGCCAGCGTCAAACGAATGTTTTTTAGCGAATGGGTATGATTTATGATCAAGGTTCACTTTTTTTGAGTTTGTATTTTATTGATAATTCTAGGGTTTTTGGATAGTTGGTTTTTAGGTAAAAGTTAGATTTATTTGTGAAGCCAGCCGTCCCTGCAGGTTGATATCCCTCCCCCCTATGGTTCCAAAAATTTGAACTAATCGTGTGGAAGGGGATCATATTTTTTGGGTTCTGAACCCTCGGGGTTAGTGGGAACCCGGATTGGACTTCTTCTTCTCTCTGGGTTTGGCCGGGCGGGAAATGCCTCTGGCCTGTTTGAGTTCTTTGTTTAGTGGACTGATATATCTGCGAGGGCCATTGAGGGCTTTGGCCGCCGCAATTTCAGTTTGGGCCCGATCAAGTTGTTCCAATCTGAGCGCGACCTGGGCTCGAATCACATGAATGCCAAAATAATGTGGATTGATGGCTTCAATTTCGTCACTGATGGCATCTGCTTCAAAAATATTGTCGGCTTGCAGTAACCACCGCGCCTGAAAAAAGCGATATTGATCTGGGAAGAGGCAATGAGGAAGCGCTTTTTCAGCTTCGGCAGCCGCCTGGGTCAAGAAAAAGTCCTGGTCACTGTCTGGGATAAGGACGGTGATGGCCTCCAGCGCACGCGCAAAATAATAATGATGGTCAGTTTGATAGAGCCCGTAGGAAAAGGCTTTCTGGCCAAGTTCGAGACACCGCTGGGTATTTTTCTGGCGTGCGGCATCCATGCTTTGATAGATGGTGTATTCAGCCGCGACCACAGGGAAAAGATAGATCACGGCTGCCAGCACTGGTATTGCCAGCAGGCCCCAAACCAGAACTTCACGTGATGGAACCGGTTTGTGACGGGGTGTCGCTCGGTTCTGGGTTGGCCGAATTGATGGAGCCGGGGCTGATTCGTTTCCAGGTTGTTGATTCCAGACAAAAATGATGGCGATGAGCCCAAAGAAATACAGGCCCGTGGTCAAGGTGAAATAAATGAACAGCAAGTCAACCGTAACCGCCAGTAATGCAAGCCATAGCAGGAGACTCACGCCCTTTTCCTGAAAGGTGGTTGATTTCTTCAATGCCTGCCAGCCGGAAACGAAGGTCAGTCCGACAATGACCAGCAGCATCACCGTTGAAAACACCCCGTAGTTGACCAGATAGCTCAGGATAAGGTTGTGAGGATCTTCGACGGCCAGTCCGGAGGTCGCCCGGGCATCGTCGGCGGTAATGTAATTTAAACAGGCGAGGCGATACATTTCTGGTCCACACCCGGTGGCCCAGTAGTCAGGCACGACCCGCAATGCCCATTTCCAGAGCGTTGTCCGACCCGCACCAGTGAAGCCTTCCTGAACTGTACCCGCCAGGCGGGTTCGAACCGTATGCCCAACTGGGGTGAACCAGACCATTCCTCCAAACACAAGGAGCAGGCACCCGGTTACAATCCAGCCCTGACGAACCTGTTGCGGTGAAAGACTTTGAAAGAAAGTGCGTCGTTCCCGAAACACCAGAATCAAGCCCGCAACCCCGGCTACACTGAGCCCGGCCCAGGCCCCGCGTGTTCCGGTAAACAAAATTGCCCCAAGCATCACTGCCGCTGCCGCCAGATTGATCCATTTCCAGAGTGGTTTGATGCTGACCAGGGTGGCTGCCAGAGCGGCAAACAGGGTGAATAACAGAAAATTCCCGGCATAGTCAGCGTGCCCAAGGGTTGATTTCAGGCGAAACAACAGTGGGTCCGCTGTATTTGGCGCCGTGGACTGATGCACATAGGCATAGAATCCAAGCAGGGAAACGCCAAGACCCGGAAGCACCAGGATTTGAAAAAATCGAAAAAGCCAGGTGCGATCAGTTGTAAGCGCAATCGTAAGCGCCAGAAAACACGCCAGGTAACAGGCATATGTCAAAAAACCTGTCCGGATATCAAGCGATCCAACCAGGGAAATGATTGGTGAAAGCGAAAACAGGGCCGAGATCCCAATCATCAAAACCAGTCCTCCCACCAGGAAACAGATGGGGGTTCGAATGGCACTCAACTGGCGCTCACGCAAGGCATATCTGCCCATCAGCGTGACCAGGAGCGCTGCACCGACCAGTAACAGCGCAAACTTAGGAGTTACTGCCGAGTACAACAGGCTTTCAATTTCCAGTAATGGAATGACCACGGCCAATGCCGACACGACATAGAAGAGTTTTCGGCGCAGACGCTCGATGTGAAAGGCAGGGAATTCGGGCAACGGCAACAGGGCCTGGGCAAAGCGCTCAAAGGCGCCAGATGGAGGTGGATTCGTCATAGTTGGGCGTGAGACTGAGAAAACCAGGGCTGAAGACTTTGGGCTGAGGGCTGAGAAGACGAGGGCTGAAGACTCGCAAGCTCGGAGCAATTGAAGGGATGAAGGATGAAGGATGAAATAAAACCAGGTCTTCAGCCCCAGGCCCTGAGCCCGTTTTCTTCAGCCCGATGTTTTCAGTCGGTTCAGCAGTTCTTCCTTGTCGTCTCGATAAAACATGTTGAAGGTATCAAACGGGATGATCCGTCCGTCCGGGTGGACAATGTGGACGCAGCTTTTTTTGACGGATCGGACGTCGAAGTTAAAAGGATCTAAAAACTGCATAATCAGGATCCGGAAGACATTTTCATACCCAATCGAGTCAGGCACCTGAACCAGCGGCAGACAACAGAGCAGTTGTTTAAGCGACAGCGCGGATGATTGTGGTGAATGCGACGTCGAAAAGAGCTTGAAGACGTGGTCTTTCACCGCTGGATCCTGTTCATACACAATGGTATTGCTGCCGTGCTGGAGCAACACCGTCGGATCAATCAGACTCGTCAGCGGGACTGCCTGACCATTGATTTTCAGGGCATAGGCCATGGCCAGACAGTCGGGATGACAGGGAACCGGGATCATATCTGCCGGAGAGAGCCACGAACATTGTTTGAGAATTTGCTGGCGAACTTCGCCAAGTGTCAACCGATCTCGCGCTGGATCAAAGTTTTCTACCCGCCCGGCGCTCTGAATTGGCTGAAACGTGACACCTCGGACACAGGGCTGTTGCAGTGCAAACTCAACGATCTCGCCGATTTCCTCGTCATTCAATCCTTTTTTTAACGTGACCACCAGTGTGGTTGACAGGTTATAGCGGTTGAGTCGGTCCAGTGCTCGCCGGTGGACTTCGCGTAAATCGAGGCCGCGCAGTTCTTTGATTGGCTCTGCCCGGAGCGAATCAAACTGCAGGTAAATCTCAAAATCGGGCATGTATTCGCTCAGGCGTCTGGCAAATTCTTCATCCTGGGCAATCCGAATGCCGTTGGTGTTAACCATCACGTGTTTGATAGGGCGGCTTTTCGCGGCATCGAGGATTTGAAAGAACTCCGGATGAATCGTTGGTTCGCCGCCACTGATCTGAACAATATCGGGCTCGCCTTCATTGCGGACGACGCAATCAAGTAAGAATTCAACTTGCTCCAGCGAACGCCACGTCTGACGATGTGGCCCCGATTCGGCATAACAAATCGGACATTGCAGATTGCACTGATCGGTAATTTCAACCAGCGTCAGGCAACTGTGCTGCTCATGGTCAGGGCACAATCCGCAATCGTAGGGGCATCCATACTTGATCGGCGTATTGAATTTCAGCGGCATCTGTCCTGGTTTCAAATAGTTGCGCGCAAGTTTGTAATATTCGACATCCGTCGAAATCAGCACCCGCTGGTGTTTATGTTCCGGGCAGTATTTGTGCAGAAACACCTGGTCATCTTGGAAAATGACTTTGGCCTCGACCTTGCGAAAGCAGGTCGCGCAGATGCTGTTGGTCAACTCATAGAAAAGATAAGGTCGGTCCATAAAATAGGGTTCAGGGTTCAGGGTTCAGGGGAAGACAATGAAGAATGAAGAAAGTGGTTAGCGGCTAGTACCTGGTGTTTGGTACCAGGTACCTGGTACCAGGTACCTGGTACTTGGTACTTGGTACCTGGTACCTGGTACCTGGTACTTGGTACTTGGTACTTGGTACTTAGTGCTTTGGAACCGATATCTTCTAAGAACCAAGAACCAAGAACCAAGAACCAAGAACCAAGAACCAAGAACCA
>DAOQNB010000595.1:0-4536 GCA_035335845.1 Acidobacteriota bacterium
GGATTGGACGTGAAAAACCGCCCGGCATCCACTGTTCCGAATGTTGAAGCCGATGACTGGCAAGCTGGTGGGTTAAAACCTGGACTGCCCGCTGACAGGAAATTTTCGAGCCAATTCTTGAAAATCGCTTTGAGCCAGCGCCATCTGCCAGCGCCAGGATTGACCAGTCCTGGACGTGTGCAAACTCAAACCAGTCATCACAATGGGTCCCTTCGTGTTTGTGTTTTTTGCCGCGAACCCTGGCGGCGAGTACTTCAAACCCAGACGGCAGATGGGCTGAAAACGTTACGGAATCCGGTCTTGGCTCGGGGCCGACAGGTGAGGGAAGGTATCGCCATCGGGGACCAAAGATGATGTGTTCCAGCGATGGAAGCGGGTCCGTTGGAAGTTCATCAAAGTTTTCCGGCAAAGCCTGAAACTCGCCGGTGACGGCTGTTTCACGCGCTAAATCAATCAGGTTTGCGCTGGCAGGTTTTTTGAGTTGATTGAAATGATGGGCTGTCAGGTGTGGCGGACCGGCTGCCGGGCGTGGGAGTGAACCGGGTTGATCTGGAGTGATGGTGGGGAGTTGTGGCTCACCCGAAGTTGGGGGACTTTCAACTGGTGTGGAAGCCATCAAATCCTTTGGATCGAAGTTGTGTGTCATGAAAGTACCCTGAAGACCAAGAATGGACGTTTCCGTTTCCTGCGGTGGCTAATCTCTTTTTTACTACAAGATTAGGGCAAGTGAAAGGAACCCAGTTCGCTTTTGACGTTCTGAGGATCCGCATACACAAGAGAAAACGCCGCACTGACGCCAATCTCGCCTTCTTGAGTTCAAATCGGTACATCTTTCAGGTTCAGCCTGATGTTGCTTGACAACCAGCCCCAGTCCGTTAAACATAGAAATTGCCACAGGCTCGTACCGGTCAATTGTTCAATTCACCTCCACACACTCTGGTCACGATCAGTCACCAACCTGGAACTATCATGGACAACAAGGAATATCTGACTATCGAAGAAAGTGCCGAAGTCCTTGGGGTTGATCCGTCAACAGTCGAAAAACTGGTTCAAGACGGGGTTTTTCGAGCTGTGCGGATTGGTGTTGAGCGCCGAATTGGCCGAAGTTACATTGAAGCCTTTCGGTCAGGTCGGATTCGAGCCCCACGCAAAAAATATCCACCCCACTCGGTCGAATAGTCAGGTTTCCAGCATAAATAGTTCCGGCCAGTGTTCACAGTCAGGTTTTTGATTCTGAAAATTTACAGGGAAGGGAGCGTCTGACGCCTGGAATCGGCTGATTGAGGTTTTGATGGCAGGGGAATGGGGACCTGAGTGACCTCAAATTCGGGAAGCTGGTTGAGCTGGCGCTGGTAAAAATCATTGCCGTTTCGAAAATCAAATTTCTCTGCCAGACTGAGTGCTTCGGCCAGTATCCAATCCAGAAGTACTTGAATTGAATAAAAATTTCTTCCGGTTGAAATTGGGCAGCCTGGGGGCAGATACAAAAACAGTTGAGCCTGTTTCTGGCGAAGCAGGTGTCTGAAAAGTTGGATCCCGATCATCCAAAAATGAAGTCGTTCCAGTCCAAGTGGAGAATTGAAAACTTCAGGAAGGTAGTGCTCAAAAAGCTTGATGGCGGCTGCATTGTTTCCGGTCAGGCAGAGAAAGGCAATGTGGGGCTGAACGAGCAGGATGCGTTCCACTTGTGCGTGCAGGCGTTTTACGGTGAGTAAGTGATACTGAACGGCCTCGGCACTATGCCCAAGTCTCAAAAGCGGTAACATCAGTGTTGTCAGGACCTTGACCTGGAAATCCCGTTCACAGGTGACACGCTGCTGCCGCAGGGGACCAGCCATCTCAACGGCTTCCTGATCATTTCCCAAAAAAATCTGGAATCTTACCCTGGCTAACAGGGCGCAGGCTTCACATGGCCATTCTCCTCCGGCCTGCAATGAATATTTTTGAAATTCCCGATAGAAATCAATGGCCCGGTCAATCTGACCCAGGTCCCAATTCACTGCCCACTGGACATAGACTGATCTGAATTCACCATTTCGAGTCAGCCGCAAATCTCGATCCAGTTCTGAAAGTGATGTTTGAATGTCTGTGAGCGGAAGAGTGTGAAATTGTGGAAGTTGCTGGATCACAAAAGGATACAGCACACTGGTCAATTTGGTGTCACCGGGCTCGTGGCTTCGGGCTTTTAACCAGGCAACACTGGCCAGCAACTTGGGAATCTGCCGGGTCTGAACCAGGGCCCGGATCAATTCAAAATGGATGGTTCGTGACAATCCATCGTCCTGTGCCACTTCTGCCAGCCGGAGCGCTGATTCGAGCAGGCGAATTTGGGGCGCGCCTTGAAGATCGTGAGACTGGTGAATGAGTTCCTGAACGACAGTTCGAACGTCTGGAGCCGCCATAACCGTTGATGCTTTCGCCAGTGGATTGACCATCAGGGGAGTTCTGGTCAGGCACTAAATTCACTCTGTGTTTCCAGCCCCCACTGGACAAACCCAAGCAATCCTTCATTTAAAAGAGCGAGTTCCTTTTCCGTCAATGGATGATGTCCCATCAAAAGTGATTGAAGGTAAAGAAACCGGATTGACAGCGATAACAGGTTTGAATCACCAAGGTTACACAGCTTCTGGATCAATGGGTTGTTGTAATTAAAGCAAATTTGGGCCTGCGGTTCTGTTGAAATGGATTCCTGGGACAGACTGGTGAGAATTGAGGCCAGCAATTCGTCAGACTGCTCGTTGGTTCGTTCAACCGATCTCAAAAAGGCACCTGATTCGGTCAAGCTATACAGTGCCGGCACCGTCGGCGGGTCAAATTTCTTTAATGTCACAAAGCAGTGAAAAGGCTTGAGCACCTGCTCTGCGGCTTTTAAAAACTGGAAAGTGATCAGATCGGTATCCGGATTGAGCCCTGAAAATTGTGAGGTCAGCGAGAGCCCGGTGATGGGTTCCATCAGGGCGTCAGGGTCCAGATCCCCAAGTTTTTCAAGCAATTGAGCATCATAAGCATACCCGGCGTTGATCACGCACAGGTTTTGCGACCTGGCAATCGGAAGCAACTGGCGAAATTGATCAAGCTCTGCTGTGTAGCGAATAACCGGATTGGCGCGCCGATATTCTCCGAGCGTGATTCGACCATGGGTTGTTTGAAAGGGGAACAAATCAACAAAGACCTGGAACAACTCATCATCAAATAAAGCCAGATATTTAATTGAATGATGATGGATGGCCAGGATTTTTTGAAGCCGCTGAGGGTCACGGGCAATCAGATTGAGAAGAAACGATTTGAGTGAATTGCCCAGTTCTTCGCGCACCGCTTCAAATTTTTCATCTTCGTAAAAAGACTCACGCGAGGCGGTGGGCCGCAGGTCATTGGCGTTGATGACACAGGTCACAAAAAACGCCCAGTCCGGGAGAAGGCGATCACACTCCTCTGACAGCAGCATGTTTTTCAAATAGACCCGGTGCCTGGGTTTGGTACCGGGGTGCAACGCAACCGGAAGCACATAGGCAATCCCTTCGACGTCGCCAATCTGACTTTGAATCGGAAAGCAATCAATAAAATCAAACCCGAGTGCTCGCTTGCCATATCGGAGAGAAACTCGCTGATACTCGTGATAATTCGCCGTCGTGATTTTCCAGGGGGGCGGCTCGGGGTTGAGCACTTCACACCCGGCTTCGGTCTCAAACACAATGTGCGGAGGTAAAAAACAACCGAAATGTCGAACCAGGGTTTTAATTGAGCGGGGTTCGAAGAATTCAAGGAACCCAGGTTTACACCGCAAGCGAACCGTCGTGCCAACCTGTATTTCACGAGTGAGCTGGCTGACGCTATAGGTTCCATCCGGGAACCCTTTCCACTCCCAGCCCTGGGACTCAGTCAGCGACCGGGTCCACACCGTAATCTCAGTACTGACCAAAAAACAGGACAGCAGCCCAATTCCAAACTGGCCGATAAAATCAGGTTGTGAATAGAAAAACTCGTCGTGCTTGCTGGATTTGCCAATCGTTGCCAGAAAATCATGAATTTGGGTTTCAGTGAGTCCAATTCCATTGTCGGAAATTTGTAGAACAGGCTGAAATTCAGCCGAATCTTCAACTCGAATCACAATCCGACCATCAAAAAATGGGTCTGCCTGCTCTCGTGCCCGAATGGCATCAGCTCCGTTTTGAAGCAACTCTCGAATAAACACCTGTGGGCTACTGTAGAGGTGATTTGAGAGTAAATCTATGATTCCACGAAGGTTTACTTGAAACCGATAGTTCACGGATGATTCATCACCTCGGAAAGCAGGTTGGGGAGACTCTTTCCGAGGTGATTTGGGCCCGCGAAATATTTCAGGGAATTTAGGAGAGTTCGTTTGGCGTTGTGTCATGACAGAGTCGGTAGCCAGAAAATTCCAGGAAGAAATAAGGGGACTACCTATTAAAGCGAAAAACTGCCATGAAAAGGGCCACGGGTAGGAAAAAAACAGGGCTGAAGAAAGCGGGCTGAAGAAAGCGGGCTGAAGAAAGCGGGCTGAAGAAAGCGGGCTGA
>DAOQNB010000596.1:0-4529 GCA_035335845.1 Acidobacteriota bacterium
CCGCCGACAATCGCTGCCAGCTCTTTGACAATTTTGCCCGCTTGCAGGCGTTTGGTGAGATCATCAGCCACGCGGACGAGCAGGGCAACTTTGTCGCCTTCCCGTTTGCCAAGCACCACAACACCCTGACCAAGTTTCTGAACCAGCGAATCCGCCAGGCTGCGCATGCCAGATTTGTCGAGATCTTCGACTTCGTGTGAGAGGACCTTGATGTCGCCAACTTCACACGCGGCAGCCAGCGCGTTGACGGCGCTCAGATTGGCGAGTTTGAGCTTGAGCGATTCGATTTCACGTTCTGCCGTTCGGAGCGAGACTTGCAGCTTCTCAACCTGGGCTGGAATCTCAGTCGTTGCTGATTTGAGTGTTCCGGCTACCTGATCAAGTACGGCTTCTTCCTGCTGGTACCGGGCAAATGCTGCCTCACCGGTGACGGCAATCATGCGACGGGTGCCAGAGGCAATTGACGCATCACTCACGATTTTGAGCAGCCCAATATCACCGGTGGCATTGACGTGTGTTCCGCCACAGAGTTCTTTTGAAAACCCAGGGACTTCGACCACACGCACGCGGCTGCCGTATTTTTCGCCAAACAAGGCCATGGCGCCGCCTTCGATGGCGGCATCAAGGTCCATTTCGATTTTTGAAACCCCGGTATTGCGTCGGATTTCATTGTTTACGAGCCGCTCAATTTCAGTGAGTTCTTCCTGGGTAAGTGGGGCAAAATGGGTAAAGTCAAACCGGAGCCGGTCTGGCGCCACTTCGCTTCCAGCCTGTTTGACGTGCGGCCCAAGCACTTCTTTCAAGGCCGCATGCAACAGGTGTGTTGCCGAGTGGTTGAGGACGATTCGTTGGCGACGTTGCGCGTCAACCGTGGCCGAAACCAGGTCTCCGACCTTGAATTCGCCAGTTTCAATGGTGACCTTATGTGCGGTCAGGCCCGAAACTGGAGCGTAGGTATTGCTGACCCGGGCGGTTGCCGAAATGCTTTCAATCAACCCGGTATCGCCAACCTGGCCGCCCGACTCGGCGTAAAACGGCGTCCGTTCAAGGATGATTTCGCCAGTTTCGCCTGCCTTCAACACCTCAACCACCTGATCTTCACAAATCAACCCCCGAATTTTAGTTTCCGCCAGGGCCGTGCCTTCATAGCCGGTAAAGACTGTTGGAATGCCATTGTGGACTGATTGATAGACTTCTTTGACTTGAGCTATTGCGCCTGTCCAGCTTTCGCGATCTGCTTTTTTCCGGCCTTTCAGGATTTCTTCAAATCCTTCGACATCAACCGTCATCTTATTTTGTTCGGCAATGAAGACGGTCATATCAATCGGCAGACCATAGGTGTCATAGAGTGTGAAGGCATCCTGGCCAGAGACAACTCCACTGTCACTCCGCGCAAAGATTTCATTGAGTTTTTTCGTGCCGTTGTTCAGGGTTGAGCTAAACAGTTTCTCTTCGGTCAGGGTTGCGCGTTCAACTTCATTGGCCTGCGTTCTTAATTCGGGGTAGGCACCCGCCATGTGGTCAATCACAAAGTTGGTGACTTTATAGAGAAACAAGTCCTCCATCCCGAGCCGCCGCCCGTGCCAGATGGCTCGGCGCATAATTTTGCGGAGCACATAGTTGCGACCCTTATTTCCAGGATAAATACCGTCCGCCAATGCAAAGGCAGTCGTGCGAGCATGATCGGAAATCACCCGCATTGATACATGGTCGTCTTCCATGTCATAGGCATAGTCTTTTCCAGCCAGACTGGCAATGAAGTCAATAATGGGTCGAATCAGGTCAGTTTCATAATTGGATGGTTTGCCCTGAAGTACGGCTGCGACCCGTTCCAGCCCGGCACCGGTATCAACCGAGGGTTTCGGCAGCGGGGTCAGTGTTCCATCGGCTGACCGATCATACTGCATAAAGACCAGATTCCAGATTTCAACCGTTGTGTCACCGGGGCCGTTGACATATTCCGGGAGGTTGTCGGCCATATCTTCGCCCTGGAAATAGTGAATTTCCGAGCATGGGCCACAGGGCCCGATGTCGCCCATTTGCCAGAAGTTATCTTTTTTCCCAAATCGCAAAATTCGATTTGTCGGCGCGCCGACTTTGCGCCAGAGTTCAATGGCTTCGTCGTCGTCTTCATACACGGTGAACCACAGCCGTTCGAGTGGGAGGCCAAATTCCTTCAGGAGCAGGTCCCAGGCAAAAACGATGGCTTCCTCTTTGAAATAGTCGCCAAAGGAAAAATTTCCCAGCATTTCAAAAAAGGTATGGTGACGGGCGGTTTTTCCGACTTCTTCCAGGTCGTTATGTTTTCCACCGGCTCGAATACATTTTTGGGAGGTTGTGGCGCGGGAATAATCACGTGTTTCACGCCCGGTGAAGACATCTTTAAACTGATTCATCCCGGCGTTGGTGAAAAGGAGGGTATCATCGGGAGGCATCAGCGAAGAGCTTTTCACAATCCGGTGGCCATTTTTGGCAAAGTAATCAAGAAATTTTTGGCGAATTTCGTGTCCTGTCATTTGAGTTCCTGAGAAAAGGGTTAAGGTGAAATAGTTCGGTACAGTGACTGCCCGTGGATAAAAGGACTGAAAGGACCGAAAGGACAAAAAAGAAGGGATGAATCCAGTCCCGTCTTTTTTGTCCTTTCCGCACCAACTGCACCGGAGCGTGTTCAGCAAGGTTATCAAATTTCTTCCAAGATCTTATTACGGCGGGTTTGATACTCTTCTTCAGTGATCAAGCCCTTGTTCTTTAAGTTGAGCAGTTTTTCCAGTCGAGCTTCAATGTCATCTACCGGCGGTGCCGCGGCGCCTGGTGGTGGTTGCTGTGGATAGCCCGGCGGTGGTGGATACCCTGGCGGCGGATAGCCTGGGTACTGCGGTGGCGGCGGCGCCATACGACCGGCCATGGCCTGTCCCATCCCGATGCCCATGCCAAGTCCAAGTCCTTCGCCAGCGCCGCCAGGGTTGTTGGCGGCATCGCGCAGGGCCTGGGCGGTTTGGAATTGCATATAGGCGTTCATATCACCCAGCGCGCGCATCCCGGCGCCTTCGTCAATTCGTTTTTGGACTTCTTCGGGCAAGGTAATTGCCCCAACCGTCAAATCAACCAGTTCCATGCCCTGCTTGGCAAAGTCATCGGCGGCGCGGCCTTTGGTGCCGGCAGCGATTTCGTTGTAGAGCGAGGCCAGTTTAAAGACCGAATTGAAATTTTCACCCAGCAAATCAGACAATTGCTGGACGATCAGATCGCGCAGAAAGTCTTCAACCTGTTCGGTCGTCACCCGGCCACGGGTGCCAACCACCGTGGCTGAAAACAGTTGTGGGTCAACCACGCGGAGCGAATATTTCCCAAACGCCCGCAGGTTAATCGGTCCAAGCTGTGGGTCCTGGAGCAAAATGGGTGCTTTCGTCCCCCACTTCAAATCCTGAAACGTCTGACGACCAATAAACAAGACCGAAGCCTGAAACGGGGAATTGCCACCAAAAAAGAGCCCCGGAAGTGACGAGATCAGCGGCAGATTCATCGTTGACAGTGTGTGTCTTCCTGGTCCAAAGGTATCGAGTGCCCGACCATCCCGGAAAAACACGGCTGTCTGATTTTCCTGAACAATTAATTGTGATCCCCAGGTGATGTTGGTCGAACCTTGAGGTGGATACCGATGCACCAGCGTGCGGCCTGAATTGTCGAAAAACTGAATAACTTCTGGCATGTGAATCACCTTGTTGAATGAAGAATTGAGAATGAAGAATGAAGAATGAAGAATGAAGAATGAATCAACCAATGTGCCATTTCTTCTATTCTCTTATTCCAGGTTCTTCTGCCTTCTGGGTTGAGACCAGTTTGAACTCGGGACTAAAAACTGGCTAGATCGTGTTGATCTTATTGTAGCGTTCGGTGAATTTGGCATCGAGCGCGTCAATATTTTTCTCAAGCGCGGCGGCGGCGGCTTTCAACGTGGTGGCATCACCCGCCTGGGCGGCCACCACATTGGCATCAGCCTCAATAATCTCCGCCAGATCCAGCAAGGTCAGGTCAAACTGGTAGATTTGATCAAGCTCGAAATCGTCAATTTTCACCGCATCAAAGAATCCAGAGTAGCCATAGGTCGCAAACCGGATCCGATTTTCCATTTTGTCGAGCTTTTTTAAGATTCGATCCAGCGGGCCAACTTCAAACAGCCGGCCAGTATCGCTCAAATCCCGCAAAACAGTGTTGGGAATGGTTTTGATATGGCGCAACCGGTCAGCCACCTGTTCGCGCAGGACTTTATCAATTTCACGCCGGCGGTCACGATCCAGATAATCTCCCAGACCAGGGATTTTATCGGCCAACCGTTCAAGCCAGTTTTTTCGGCTGTTGACGTTAAACATCAGCAGGTCTCCTGTTTGAAATAGAATGAAAAATGTACCTGGTACCTGGTGCCTGGTGTTTAGGAAGCAATACTTTCAAAGAAAAACCAGGAACCAAGCACCAAGCACCAAGCACCAAGAACCAAGCACCAGGAACCAAGCACCAAGCACCAAGCACCA
>DAOQNB010000597.1:0-4525 GCA_035335845.1 Acidobacteriota bacterium
AACGTTCGTCCGAGCAAGGCTGAAATGGTTACTTCATCCTGTTCAATGGGCAGATTGGCCAGAACCAGATTTAAGTAATCCAGTGGTGCCAGGTCAGCATCCAAAACCGCATCCCAGAGCGCTCCCCAGAGCAACGACCGTAAAAATGGGTCTTCAACGTGCTGAAACTCAGTCAGGAGCGATTTTCGACTGTGCAAGTCGAGCAAAAATCGGCCATACCCATAATCACCAGCATTCGCATACACAAAAAGCGGCTCTGGCAAGCCGTTCAACTCTGAAACTACCGTCTTTGGGCCATCTAAAACCACAGGGAAGGTTTTGGTTTGGTCGTCGCGCCAGTGGGCCAGGATTTGAAGCCGCATTGGCCACACACCCGCCTCACCCAATGCATTTTCCTGCGTGAGTGTAAAATTACGGATCCGCTGGTGTTGATCGAGTTCCCAGCCAGCGCGGATATTGGCCAGTCCACGGCGTTTTACCCAGGCATCGGCCCAGGTGTCGAGTTCACGTTTTGAAGCCTGTTCAAATGAATTGACCAGATCTTTCCATTCCGCATTGGCAAAAGCATGCTGTTTGACAAATTGTTGAACTGCGGTTTGAAAGACTTTTGCTCCCAGATAAAACTCAGCCTGGCGCAACACGCTTGGCGCCTTGTTGTAGACAATATTTCCATAAGCCGATTTGGCCGCTGAAAGGTTGGGAATTACCTGATAAATTGGCGTGGTGCCCGGTGTGATGTCAGTTCGATAGGCATTGGTCTTGGCGGCGTGAAAGGCATTCCAGGCATTGTATTGCGGCAGGATTTTTTCGGTGGCTTTGGCAGCCATAAAATTGGCAAAGCCTTCTTTGAGCCACAAATCATCAAACCACTTCATGGTGACCAGATCACCAAACCACTGATGAGCCGTTTCATGAAAGATCAGTTGTGCTCGTCCCACCAGGTCATTTCCACTGGGCGTTGAGAGAAATAGAATCGCATTTTCCCGCAGGAAGGTCGCTCCGGCGTGTTCCATCCCACCATAAGGAAATTCAGGAATCAGCACCAGATCATATTTGGAAAACGGAAACCGGTATTTAAAGTAGCCCTCAAAGTAGGCCACGGCTTCGCGATTCAAGCGCAGCACTTCGTCGGCATCCTGGCGGGCACGCGCCATTTTGGATTTTCTGACAAACAATCGAGTGGGGTCTTTGACTTTGGAATCCTGCAATATTTCAAATGGGCCGGCGGCAAACGCAAACAGATAGGTACTGATGGGTTCGGTTTTATGAAATCGGACACGGAGCCGATTTGATTCGGTTTCCACGTTGGACCAGGCCACGTCAGTGTTGGAAACAACGTTCCAGTCTTCCGGGACCGTGAGTTCGAGGATAAATCGGGCTTTCAAATCAGGTTGATCAAAACAGGGAAACAGGGTACTGGCGTCAGATGGAACAAACAGCGTGTAGATATATTCCGATTTGTCCTGTTGATCTACGTAGCGTGTCACGGCTGATCCGGACCGTTTTACCGCTGATTCAAACTTCAGTGAGACTCGATTGATGCCGGATTCAAGGTAGGTTTTTGGAATGATGAGGTGTTCATTTTCAAATCGGGCATCGGAAACAGGCTGATCGTTGACTTCAATATTCCAGACTCTGGCCTGACTCTGGTCGGCAAATGTTTGTGGTCGCCAGTCAAGCACCAGTTCCGACACGTCTTTGTCCAGTGTGAGCAAAATTTCCGCGGTGCCGGTCAGTTTTTCTGAGTTTGGTGTCAGATTTAAGGTCAGTAAATATTGAACTTTATGGTAGTGGGATGCGCGGTGTTGAGCGAGTTCGATTGGAACCCCCGGTTGCGGAGTAGCAGCCTTTTCATTTGATTGGGGTCCAAATGGAAGAAATGACATGAGCAAGGTCGCAAAGATGGAAGTCAGCATTGATTGAGGTTTTATTTAAACTTATCAGACTCAAAAATTCAATATTGGCCGGTGAAGCCCCGTCTGAACTGGCTTTACCGACGATAGCTGTTTAAATCCCGGTTTGGTTCAGAGAATTGCGGGGGTTGAAATTCGCCATCCCCAGCGTTCATTTCCATCAGGAACTCTTCAACCCAGCGTTCAACCCGAGGTAAACACGACGTCATGGCTTCCAAATGCACCGGGTTGGCCCACCAGCGTGGGTCATGTTCGTGTGGGTCAATGCCAGCTTCGCGGAGCCTTTGTAAATCCTCGGATCCAATCGTCAAATCAATCAGATGCCCGGACTTGATGGTGTATTGGTGGAAGCGATTCCCTTGCAACGTTCCCCCAAAAACCTGGTAGGCAAACAAGGAGGCAAATAAACAGGCCCGTGAAAGATCCAAGGGCTCGGGACGACCAAGCTCGCGTGCCCGGGCGCGCCAGCGGTCTAAAACAAATTGACGAGCAGTGAAAAATGTTTCTGGTGTCAGTGGGATGTAATTGGTCACGGGATGAAGTCCTATCAAACAACATCAGACAATTTCCCTGGATAGAGGAACATGCGGCGAGAAAGCCAAAGCCGGGGATGTTTGTGATCAAATCAACATTCCCCGGCTTCGGGCAGACATTCTACCTGCTGTGCTTTGGCTTTATCAATTCCCTTAACCCAACCAGATCAGAAAAATCGGCTGGATTTCAACTCACCTTCTTTTGGAAAGAATTTCCTGATACCCCAAACCACTTATGATTTCAATTTCCCAAAAAACACCTGGGTATCATATTCAAAATAAACCTTTCCGTCCTGATGGTACTCATCAAACGCCGCCTGCAGCAGTGTCATCAGCGGTTCATAATTCGGATGGCCCGGCTCGGGAACATAGGATGATGACAACACCCGCCCGATAAACCCGGTAGCGTCAAACTCCTGGATATTCTCAAAATGCCGTACCTGAAAATGCTCACCGCCAAAAAATTCCGCCAGCATCGCATATTCAATCCGTCGGTGATTGACCACTGAATAATCCGTTGAGTATTTCCGCAGGGCATCTTCATAGGCTCGCAAAAGAGGCGTTGAATCTGTAATTCGGTCATTCCATAAAATCACAACCCATCCATCAGATTTGAGAATCCGCTGAAATTCTGCCTGTGTTTTCTGCCGATCAAACCAGTGAAAAGATTGTCCACACACCACAAAATCAAGGCTATGGTCGGGCAAGGTGGTCGCTTCTGAACGGGCATCCAGACTCACAAACTTTGGATACCTGGCCAGATAGGCTTCCCCAGCCGTCCGCATTTCCAGATTGGGCTCAATGCCATAGACCTGATTCCCATGGTCTAAAAACAAGACGGCTGAAAATCCAGTGCCGGAACCAATGTCGGCAATGACAGAGTCGGCGGTGAGCCCACATTCCTGTTCCAACATCGTGAGAATTGCTTTCGGATAGCTGGGCCGATATTTCACATAGTTTTCCACCCGGGTGGAAAATCGCAGGATCGGATCATTCATAGAACCTCTTTTGAGTGAAGGAGCAATCAAAAAGCGAGGAGCGAGGAGTCAGAAAAAGATTTTCGGTGAAAGTGGTTTGAAATTTTGCTTTGGGAACTGTGACGTACCCAAAAGCTGAAAAGTGAATTCAAGGACGAATGGGTTGACTCCTCGCTCCTCGCGTTTTAATTGGCTGTCGTTCCGCCATCAATTGGAATGGCGGCGCCGGTGATAAAACTGGCGGAGGGTGAGCACAACCACAACACCACCGCAGCCACTTCTTCGGGTTTTCCGAGCCGACCTAGCGGCTGACGGTCGGCAAAGCGTTCAACCATTGCCGGGTCAAAGGCGCGGAGTGGATCCAAAATCGGAGTGTCAGTAAACGCCGGGCAAACCGCGTTGACCCGGATATTGGACCGGGCATATTCCAGCGCCATTGACCGGGTTAAGCCAACCACACCGTGTTTGCTGGCCACGTAGGCAGGCGCTCCAAATGGTGTTCCAACCAGGCCCGCGACCGAAGCCATATTCACAATGATGCCTTCACCCTGTTTGAGCATTTGCTGTAATTCAAACTTGGCACAGTAAAAAACCCCGTTTAAATCAACTGCCACCACGCGTTCCCAGTTTTCAATCGAGCACTCAGCCGTTTTTCCTAAATCCCCCGGAATCCCGGCATTGTTAAAGGCAATATCAAGTCGTCCAAAGTCAGCGACGATTTTTTCAATCAACGCCTGAACTTCAGCCACCACTGACACATCCGCCTTGAGAAAACTGGCTTTCCCGTCGGCTTCCTGAATCAACCGGACGGTTTCTTCACCACCTCCGACTGACACATCCGAGACCACAACCTGAGCGCCAGCTTGAGCAAAAGCGAGCGCAGTGGCTCGACCAATCCCAGAGCCACCGCCAGTCACCAACACGATCTTATCTAAAAATTGCTTCCCCATTCGATAAAAACCCTTTCTGTGTGAATTGTTTAGGACCAGGACTTTAGGGTTCAGGGTTCAGGGTTCAGGGTTTATAAAGACAAAAAGGACGGAAAGAACATAAATTCGAAAACCCGGAACCCGGAACCCGGAACCCGGAACCCGGAACCCGG
>DAOQNB010000598.1:0-4517 GCA_035335845.1 Acidobacteriota bacterium
CATTCTCAATTCTTCATTCTCAATTCTTCATTCTTCATTCTTCATTCTTCATTCTGATTATGGTTCATTCCACTTTTTCAATTCGTGTTCCTGCCTCAACCGCCAATCTCGGACCTGCCTTTGACACCCTTGGGCTGGCGCTGGGTCTGTATTTATCACTTCGTGGAACCTGGCATGAGGAGATTGGTGACTGGAAACTGACGGCAACCGGCAATGCCGCGACCCACATTCCACTCCGCTCTGAAGAAAACCTGATCTGTCAGGTGGCTCGCCACACCGCCGCAACGCGTGGGGTTTCACTTCCTGCATTGTCACTTGAGATCATCAATGACGTGCCACTTGGAAGCGGCCTGGGCAGTAGTGCCGCTGCCATTGTGGCTGGGGTATCACTGGTCGAGAGTTTTCTGGGGCAGGAATTTTCAATTGATGAATTTTTGTCGCATGCGATGGTTTTTGAATCACACGCCGATAACCTGGCCCCAGCCCGGTTGGGAGGCTTGATTCTCTTGTGTGACCGTGAATCTGGTGCGCCCTATCTGATCCAAAAATCCTGGCCGGATGAAATTTCTGTCCTTGTGGTCAGGCCACATTTTCCACTGTCTACACAAACTATGCGGACGGTGTTGCCAGACTCACTGCCACGAGCAGACGTTGTGTTTCAAATGCAGCATCTGGGACTTTTGCTGGCAGCACTTGATGAAAAACGATTTGATTTGCTCCGGGATGCCATGCAGGATCGGCTGCATCAGAATTTTCGTGCCCGTCATATTCCAGGGCTGGAAGATATTCTCAATCTGTCACATCCGGGTCTTCTGGCAACAGCTTTAAGTGGGGCTGGACCATCAGCCCTGGCGCTGGCGCTGTCACATCAAGAAGAAATTGCCACCCAGATGCAGGCGTGCTTTGCTCGCTCTGGACACCAATCAACCGCGTATTTTCTGGATGTGGATTTGGTTGGAAGAAAATTAGAGTGGATTTGACCAAATGACAGATATTCGAAACCCTGACCCCTGACTCCTGCCCCCTAATCCTTCACGCCAACTGCCTGCAACCGGCGGGCTGCCTGCAAATCAAGCAGGTATTCAACACAAATCAGCGCCGCCAGCCCTCCAGCCGCCACAGCCAGCCCAAAATACCCTAACAGTGACCCCAACAGCGTGATGATGCCATATCCCATGGCGGCAAAGAAAATCACAACCATGCCGATCAGAAATCCAATGAACGACTGGGCTGTCCGCTGGTCTTGAGAAAGTGGATAGGTGGGCCGGGCAATGAGCAGGACTGGAATCAAAACCCTCGCAATAATAAAAAAACCAATGGCCAGCAACGTCGCGATGAGAAACGGGTGAAAACTGTAAAACATAATCAGGAGCAGCACGGCTGGAAAGGCAAAAAATTTCACCATGACCGTCAGCCGAAGACCTTTGAGAATATCTTTTCCATCAAGCGGGATCACCTGCAACATCCAGCAGGCCGATGCGTGAGAGCTTTGTTTAATAATATCCAGTCCTTCGATCACACTCGAAAATCCATAGTAGCTCAACATCAGTAACCCGAAAAACCGGGCTTCTGGACGAAAAGAACTCAGTCCAGCCAGGAAAAATAGAATCATAAACACTCGCGGGACCAGGGTCCGAATGCGTGAAATTTCTTCACGCTGAGTGACAGTCAAGACCAGCGATGCCAGCGCACAGGTATGATCGGGAATCACCCATCGGCGAACTGGCGGGATCAGACGGTACAGGTTCAGTAATTTTACCGACAGCGGTCTGGATGTGGGTTGAGAAGCTGGCTCAGAGAGTTTTTCAACCAGGCGCGGAAAATACCCGTCAGTATCAAGTCGCCAGAGAATTCCAATCGCACCACAGACGGTGGCCAGCATGACGGTTCGTTCGATATTGGCCACCAGTGAGAGATCACCAACCAGTGCATCCACAAACCACGTTGATGGCAAAAATTTTACCCAGGCCGAATCAATCAACGATACCTGTTCAGGCGATTGGGAAAAGGGATGCTGATTGAACCCAAAAAAATCAAATGAGATGCCAATAATACCAAGCAGTACCAGGAGAAAGAGTCCCTGAGACATCTGGCGGACCCGATCAAGACCGATAAACTGGGCTGCCACCATCAGGACAACCAGCCAGTACACAACCAGTGAAAAACACCCAATCAACAGTAAGATCAACGCACACACCGCCAGTACGACCGGGCAATCAAGATAAAACACCGAAACCGCCAGTGGAATCAACGCATAACTGATTGCAATAAAATTGACGATGATAAATAACACCACGATGCGGGCCATAAGCAGTGTTTTTTGGGTAATTGCTTTTGAATGAAACGTTTCCAAATTACGCTGGCGAACATCATAGGGGTCTGGGGCAATATTGAGGCTCGCAATCAGGAAGGTTGAGGCAAAGAGCATGATGAGATAGCTCGGTAAGTCAGCAAACCGGTCGGCATTGAAGGCAAACAAGGCACCAAATGCACTCATTGAAAGCACAATCTGACGGATTGGGTTTCCAACGCTTCCTGTAACCGGGTCTTTTCCAGGTCTGAGTGCCTGCTTCAAATTCATGGTGACGATGGCCCGAAGTTGTGTCAGATCAACCTGACCTTCGACCACGGCGGCAGGGGTGAGAAAACAATGGGCTGGGAGCATAGTTTGGGTTTCGAAGTTGTAATTTGGATGACAGAAGAATGGAACCCGGTCATCTTACCAAGTCCGTGCTCCAAACACAGATAAAATGACAGAGGACGGGAATCACCATCTTAAGGGCTGCTTGACGGGTATCCATCCTGCCGAACAATTCAAACTCTGAGTGAGACACCGGGCGATTGGAGCAGGCTTTGACAGCAACCAGCGTTTCAGCGGATAATTGGCGATTCCACTACCCCAAATCCCAATCATCACTGAAGGCCTGACTTCCATGACAAACGATGATCAATCCACTCGACCTGTGCCCCCATCTGCATCACTTACCGCTGATCCGCTTGTTGGAACCGTGTTTGAAGGGAAGTATCAGATACTGGCTAAGCTTGGTGAAGGGGGGATGGGGGTTGTCTATCGCGCCCATCATGTCCATATGGATGTGGACGTTGCGATTAAATTCCTGCATCACAACCTGACCGAAGATCCATCAATTCTTGAGCGATTCAAACGCGAAGCCAGAGCCGCCGTTCGCATCAATCATCCCAATGCCACCACGGTCATGGATTTTGGTGTGCTGGCAGATAACACGGCCTATCTGGTCATGGAATATCTCGAAGGGGAATCCCTGCGAGATCGAATCTACCGTCACACCATGACCGCGGCTGAAGCAATTGAAATTCTATCGGAAACCTGTGGGGCAGTTGATGCAGCTCATAAACGTGGGGTGATTCACCGCGACCTCAAACCTGACAATATTTTTCTCAAGCGCGAAGCGGATGGAAAAGAAATCGTCAAAGTCCTCGATTTTGGAATTGCCAAGCTCCGCGATAAAGGTGAAGCCTCGCATGCCAGTTTGACTGAAGCGGGAATGCTGATTGGGACGCCACATTATATGTCACCCGAGCAATGCCACGGTCTTGAACTGGATCCACGCTCGGATGTCTATAGTCTGGGTGTCATTGCGTATGAGCTACTCGCCGGGGAACTGCCGTTTAGTGCTCCCACTTCGCTTGGGATTGTGCTTAAACACATCAATGAAGAGCCCCGCCCACTCTTTATCGTCAATCCGAATATCCCACGAGAGTTGGAAAAAGTTGTTCTGCGTGCGCTTTCAAAACGACCTGATAACCGTCCAGCTACGGCTGGCCAGTTTGCACGTGAACTCGAAGCCGCCTGTGCCGGCAACGATGTCGTTGCCACCGCAAATTTGGAAGGCGAAGGCGTCGCTTTTCACACTTCAATGCTCAGTAGCCCGGCCCTGGTCGAAGAAGATCGGGCTGAAACCACTGATGCACCGGCCATTCAGACCAGCCTGATGAGCAGTCCGCTCGGACATGCCGAAACGTCAGACGCCATTTCAGTCTGGCACACCCAGGATGGGGCGACACGCGAAACCATGGCCAATCGCGCCGGACCGGTACAAATCAAAGAAAAATCGCGTACGGCGCCACGTGAAGAAAGCGGCACGTTGATTGCCTCATCCAGCTCACTGGCCAAAGAAGAAGCCTATGTTCCAGCAGCAGCCAAACCTCAATTGGCTGAGCATGCTGGTGGCACCTTAAAAATGGGAGCACCCAACCAGCCCGGAGTCCGGGTAGCCCAGGCCATTGCTTCTCCAGCTAGCTCATCGGTAACATCGGCCCTAATCTCATCAGTATTTTCGGCTCGCAATGTTGCCATTGGGGTGGTAGCGGTCATCGCACTGGCCATTGGGGCCTATGTCCTTGTTCCTCGTTCCGGTCTGGTCAACCCATCTGGCAATATCAACTCTGGTCCGCCATCACCGCCACCAGCACCGAAATTTGTGTTGCCTGAGAATATGATCGAAATTAAAGGCGGGACATTTACGATGGGGCGTAAT
>DAOQNB010000599.1:0-4496 GCA_035335845.1 Acidobacteriota bacterium
ATTTTGTGAATCAGTGCCAGCACGCATCGCACGTCCTGGGCTGTTGGTGATACACCAGGTAATGATTCGATAATTGTGAAACTCCAACTTTCGGTATCAACTTGAAACACGCCATAAACGGTTTCATCGCTGACATAGTCGGACCAGAAGCGATACACGGCTGACGTTCCTGACTGTTCCAGTTTCTCAGCTTTATAGTGGGAAATACTCACTCGTGTCACTCAATTTACAGGAAAGGTCACATGGCCATTCCAGGCAAAGGCGCACGGACAATTGTCGTTGATGGTCAATCTTTTCGCTGGCGCGTCAGACATAAACCAACCTATGGACAGGCATTCTACCCTGATGTCCCGCTGACAGTTGCCATTTCACCAATTGAATTTCCTGGTTCGGTTTTGGTTGTGCATTTTCCTCAACCATATCCAGGAAGCGCCTTCTGTCAATCACCACAACCGGTTTTGCCTTCAGATGTGGCACAATGTATTCAACAGGCGATGGCTGAAGGATGGGATTTTTCGAAGTCTCGATACCTGTTAACCTATTCTTTTTCATTGTGATAAAGAAACCAAATCAATGTCACCGATGACCGATCCTTTTGACTGGACGCTTCAGATTTTGGGTGGAAACTCACCAGCCTGGCAACAGGCAATGGTTTGTGAGTTCTCGACTTTTCTGGCCCAATGTACTTTGCACGATTCGTATTGGAACGGTTTATTTCTGACACTTAATCAGAGGGCAGTCGCTTTGCTGCACTGGGATATGGTCTGGAACACATTGATTCCAAAAGAGTTTGATCGGCTTGCAATTCGGTTTCATCGGGTGCATTCGCTCTCGTACGAAACTGGGCGGGTGGGCTGCGAAATTCTGGCCGATGTTGAAACAGATTTTTTGTCTGAAGCAGAACGGACCGCGTTGTTTGATTCAATCCCATCCGGTTTGGATAATCAGGGAGCACAGGAAGCCTATGGACATTTATTGGATGAAAAACTGACACGTACCAGATTTCTTAATGTGCTCGGTGCGAAACTTGAATTAATTCACAGTCCCCAGATCCGTTTTCTGTGCTTTAACCAGGCCGGAGAAATCTGCTCGAATTCTTTCAATCTCGATGGTTAGAAAAAGCCCTTAGCCCTCTACCCTTAGCCCTACTTTGATCCCAGGTGCCACATGTCTTCAACCACTCCTCCACTTCGTGAAATCTGGCTTGGTCCATTGCTTGGAAAACAGCGGGCGTTGCTCATTGAACGCTGCCGCGAACGGCTCCGCCAGGGTCGTGGCTCGGAAATCCTCTACATTGCGGCGTCGCGACCGCTGATGCTCGAAGTCTATGACCAGATGGTGGATGGCCTGGAAATCCGGGGCAATATCGGCTCGCTTCCGATCCACCTTTTTACCGGGTTGATGCAGCAGATTCTCAAAAGTGCCCGCATTTCCCTTCCCGGAGGTACTGACGAACCGCTTCCCCGCCGTGACCGGATTGACATTGACCAGCGCCCGCTCCAGCGCCCGCTCCTGTCACAGGTCATGGCCCAGCTTGCAAGTTCTGGACGGATTCCCCACTTCGGCGCGCTGGCCAAGTCGGACGGCTGTGTTGAATCGGTGGCCGATCTGATTGGCGAAATCCAGCGGGCCGGAAAAGCGTCTGGGGCCTTTCGGTTGATTGTCGAAGACCGCATCCGCCGGGCAATGGAAAGCTTTCCCAAACCAGAAGATGACGACGACCTGATCAATGGCCTGCCACCCGAAGTTGATGCGATGCTTGGCTATGAACGTGATGTGGCACTGATTTATGAATGCTACCAATCGGCGCTTTACACCAACGGATTGACCGACATCAACGAAGATCACCTGCGCGTTTTGCAGGTGCTTGATGGTGAATATGAAGGCTACCTGTGCCACGTTCCCTACCTCAAGCCAGTCAGGTTGATGGTGGTGGATGGCTTTTTCGACTTCACGCCGGCCCAGGGTGAAATCCTCAAGCGGCTGATTGCCCGCACCCCGGAAGTCTTCTTCAACTTTGACTATGATGTGAACAACCGCGACGTGTTCCGTCCGATTGACGACACGCTCGAACACGTTGAAAAAATGGCGGATCACTTCGAGCGCCGCTATTTTCACCACATTGACCCGACCGCCCAGCCGATTTCGGTTGAAGAAGTACTTCCAGGGTTGGATCCAATCCGGCAGGCATTGTTTAACACGAAATGGGAAGCCCCACCCGCCGAAGCAATGGCGAATCTGGTGGAAGAAGGTCTGCCCATCACCGTTTTTGAAGCACCTGACCGGGAACGCGAAGTCCGTGCCGTCGCCAAAGAAATCAAATCGCTGGTGAGGGTGGAAAGTTTTCAGCCGTTTGAAATTGCCGTCGTGGTGCGCAACAAGGAAGCCTATGGCCAGGACCTGCGCCGTGTTTTCAGTGAAGAAGGCATTGCCTACGCGCTGGATGAACGCCTGAAAGTCTCTGATATTCCAGCCGTTCGAGCCGTTCGTAAACTGCTGGATGCGGCTGCATCGCGCCATCCGGATGACACAGCGGAACGTCCACCGCGAATCCCGGTTGGCAAACTTGTCGGCCTGCTCAAAAGCGATTATTTCCACCTTCAGGGCATCACGAGCATCACGCCCGATAGCGTGTATTCGATCACATCACCGACCGACCTGACCGTTGACGATATTGAAAACATCGTGGCGTTTGTCGGGCAACAACTACATCTGGATGACTGGCTCTCACGTTCCGCCAAACTGCTTGGCAAATTTGACATTCCGGTGACCGGAAAACTGATTGGGACCGACCAGCCGGGCCTGCCATTTGAAGAACTCAATCTATACCAGGACTTCTTTGAAGATTTCGAAGAAACGCTGCTTTCGACCGACCCACACCCACGTCATCAGGTTCGCGCCGATGCAGTCATTCCCTGGCAAATCTTTGCAACCGCACGAGTTCTGGCTGTCCTTGGACGTATTCTGCTTAAAATTCCGTATGAATCACTGGCCCAGGATCTGGTCATCCGACTCAACGAAGTGCTCACCGATCTGCAATTTAAAGCCCATCTGGAACAGGCGCTCAAAGAGGCTCAGGGCGATCCGGAAAAAATGCTCCGGGCCACACTTGACCTGCGCGGGTCAGAAGCAATCAACCGGGCCATGGCGGCGGTCCAGGACGCGGTTTCCCACGCGGCTGAAGGCATTCGGATCATTTGCGGCGGCGGCTCGGCCCCGCTCAAAACCAAAGCGTCTGACCCAAATGAAGCCACCAAACGACTTCCGCGTTTGAGGATCACCACATTTCGCGACGAACTGGGGCGGTCGCTGGAAAATCTGCCGCTCCGGGTGCAACCTGAAACCTTTGGGGCGGTGCGGATTCTCGAAGCCACTGACGTTCGTGGACTCACGTTTCGGGCCGTGTTTGTGCTTGGGCTGGTTGAAGGTGGGTTTCCGATTCGTGGTCGCGCTGACTGGATTTATCCTCCGGCAGAACGCGAACAGTTGAAGGAATACGGCCTCACACTCGAAGACATTTCGCCCGCCGTGATGCGCAAGGAAGAACACTATTTCTATCAAATCGTCAACCGCGCGACAGAGCGGCTCTATGTATCATTCCCAAAAAACCAGGAAGATGACACCGAAGCCGTAAAATCCTATTTTCTCACTGAGTTAGAGCGGGTGTATCCGGCTGGCCTGTTTGAGCTTGAACCAGCGCCAGACACCATCTCACTGGCCCGGCCTGTGCCAAAAGGCTATGACGGTAGCCAGATTCTGGAATCCACCACAGTTCGCGAACTGGCGCGGGCCAGTACGGCACTCCGACGGCGGCTCAAACTGGGCGAATCACCTGATGATTTTGCGATTTCCGTTGGCCCACTTACTTCCGCTGAAGTGGTCACCATACTGGAGCAATACACCTTTGATCGGGGCTACGTGTCAAAACTGGCACAACGACGGCTTGAAATCGAAGCTGAACGGTATGGTTCGCGATTTGGGACCTTTGACGGCAGGATGGAAAGCGACATTGTGCGCAGTGCAGTGGCCAACCAGTTTGGCGAAGATCGGGTATACAGTGCCACCGAGTTCAACGAATACGGCCAGTGCCCGTTTCGCTTCTTTGCACATCGAGTGCTGGACCTGAGACCTCGGGTTGAAGCCGCCCTGGATTTGCAGAACCAGGATCGCGGGTTGTTGCTCCACGAAATTTTGCGCGAGTTTTTCAGCCGACTGCGCGGGAAATCGCTCTCTGAAATCGGGCGTGAGAAATTACTGATTCAACTGAAGAAAACCGCCGAAGATGTTTTCAATAACTTTGAAACCCGGTTGCCACCACTGAACCCAAAGCTTTGGGAAATCGAACGGTCGGTGCTCATTCTTCAACTTGAGCAAGTGGTTGATTATGAAATGGAATTTGAAGACTCAGCAGCGCGTCCGGTTCGACCACGCTTTGGCGAACTCGCGTTTGGGATGTCGCCCCGGCATCGTGACCCGGCATCGCTCCGGGAACCACT
>DAOQNB010000600.1:0-4495 GCA_035335845.1 Acidobacteriota bacterium
TTCAGCAAATCGGCTTCAACCAGTTGATGAATGCCTGGCAAATTTGTCTTCAACTGGGTAATCAGTGGGTGCAGGTACACGTCCGTTTCGATAAATGGGACGTGCTGGCGCACAAAACCATGGACTTTTTGGAGGATCGGGCTGGTTTTCAGCGGGTCGAGGAAATCAATTGCCTGGGCGGCGCCAAGCAGTTCCATGGCCAGAATGGATTCGACGTTTTCGACAATCGAGCGCAATTTGACGGCGCTGGTCATGCCCATTGAAACGTGATCTTCTTTGTTGGCCGAAGTCGGCAGGGAATCAACTGACGCCGGATGGGCCAGGATTTTGTTTTCAGCACACAGTGCCACGGCGGCCACCTGAACAATCATCAACCCAGAATTCAAACCGGGATGTTTGGCCAGAAACGCTGGATGCTCTGACAAATCAGGGTTGACCAGTCGTTCAAGCCGGCGTTCGGAAAGGCTGCCGAGTTCAGAGGCAGCCATGGCGGTGTAATCAAGCGCAAAGGCCACCGGTTCGCCATGGAAATTCCCGCCGGAAATGACTTCACCGGTATCGGGGAACACCAGCGGGTTATCGGTGGCACTGTTGAATTCGATTTCAAGGACCTGCCGGGCATGGGCCAGTACGTCACGCACCGCGCCGTGAACCTGAGGGATACACCGCAGGCTGTAGGCATCCTGGACTCGTCGACAATCTTTGTGTGATTCACGAATCAGGCTTCCTGCCAACAACTGGCGAAATCTGGCGGCTACCTGTCCCTGACCGGCATGAGCGCGAACTGATTGAATTCGCGGGTCAAACGCCACCAGCGTTCCACGCAGGGCATCAAGTGAAAGCGCGCCAATCACATCGGCAAGGTCAGCCAGTTTTTCCAGTTTGCTCAGAGCCAGTCCGCCGACGGCAGCCATGGCCTGGGTGCCGTTGAGCAACGCCAGTCCTTCTTTGGCTTCCAGGACAAGTGGTTCAATTTCAGCCTGGCGAAGTGCTTCGGCGGCGGGCAGACGTTGACCTTGATACAAACATTCGCCTTCACCAATTGCCCCAAGGGCCAGATGTGACAGCGGGGCCAGGTCACCACTGGCGCCGACCGATCCTTTTTCAGGAATCACGGGATGCACACCCCGGTTGAGCATCTGGAGCAGCGTGTCAATCACAACTGGACGCACACCGGAAAAACCTTTGGCCAGAACATTTGCCCGCAATAACAGCATGGCGCGGACTTCGTCTTCGGGCAGTGGGGTTCCGATCCCGCAGCAATGCGAGCGCACCAGGTTGAGCTGGAGTGCGCGGAGGTCTTCCATCGGAATGGTAAAATCAGAGAGTTTGCCAAAGCCGGTGTTGATACCATAGACAACACGGCCTGTTTCGAGAATGTGCCGGACCACCTGATTGGCGGCTTCAACACGGGTTCGAGCTTCGGGGGAGAGCTCAACCGGTTCACGACCATGAACGGCGCGAACCATTGCATCAAGTGTCAACGAATGACCATCAATGAACATATGGATTTTTGCTTTGGGGACCTTTGGGAAAATGTGAAAGAATGCGCGGCCCTTTTTATTCGTTCGATGGACGCGATTCAACTGAATTTGTGCAAGGCCTGGAAATTGTGATGTTCTTCAATGGTCGAATCAGTCAAATACAGTTCAGAAAGGCAGGTGTCATTTGGGTATGTGTCGTGGTTGGATGTTTGTTTTCTGCCTGCACCAGTGATCCGAACTCATTGCAACCTCCACCTGAACCTGAGCCGCAAATCCAGATTGTGCATGTGGAATCCGTCCCGCGTGAGATTCCAGAATCCCTCAAGCCAATTTTCCAGCTTCGATGTGCCGAATGCCACGGGGCTGATGGTCGGTCAGGTTCTGGCGGTGACATTTTTAAGGCCCGTCATCGCTCAGCAAAAAATTGGCAGCTTTTTTTGCGGCATCCGCAACAGGCTGACCCAAAGAACACCATGCCCGCCGTGACAGGTCTCACCGACGAAGAGTATCGTTTGTTTGCCGACTGGCTTTCAAAAGTTTCGCGCACCAATCCCAAATTTGAACCGGGAAAGAAATAGGGACCGGGCAGAAAAAGGACAAAAAGACAGAAGGGACAAAAAGGACATAAAATCCCATCTCTAAACCCAAACCCCATTTTCTTCAACCCTCAGCCCGTTTTCTTCAGCCCCAAGCCCGTTTTCTTCAGCCCTTGAATTTTTATGCTTTCCACCAAATCACCATTTGCCTTCTCATTTTTTATATTGGGTTTGCTGGGTTTTATCACCAGCAGCCTGATCAGTTGTGGTGGCGCCAACCCCACGGCTGAAACCAGTTCACCTGTATCTCAACCACCGACGACTGACATGGAAAAACCGTTCAAAGTGGAATTTGATGCCGAGCGAGCGTTTGAACACGTTCGGAAACAGGTCGAATTTGGACCCCGTCCGGCTGGATCAGCGGCTGGCAAACAAACCCGCGACTACCTGGTTGACCAGCTCAAAAAAGCCGGGTTAAAGGTGACGCTTGACTCATTTAAAACCGGGACGCCACTGATTCGCATGCCCTCGGTCGAAATGCACAATGTGATTGGCGAGCTTCCTGGCGAACGTGACGACATCATCGTGATTGCCAGCCACTATGACACCAAATATTTTGAGAATTTTCGGTTTGTCGGCGCCAATGATGGGGCTTCGAGTACCGGCGTGGTGCTTGAACTGGCACGGGTTCTCGCCACTTTAGCCCCTGCGGACCGCAAGATCTCGCACACGCTGTGGTTTGTGTTCTTTGACGGCGAAGAAGCCTTTGCAAGCTGGTCTGGGACCGACCATACCTATGGTTCACGGCATCTGGTCACAAAATTAAAAGCCGATGGGAAGCTTTCAAAAGTAAAGGGTCTGATTTTGCTGGATATGGTGGGAGATAAAGATCTGGTGATTCCTCGCGAGATGCAGTCTTCGCCGTGGATGGCCGACGCGATGGTGCTTTCGGCTCAACAACTTGGGTACGGAGCGCATTTTCCACGAACAACGCACTACATTGACGACGACCACATTCCGTTTTTGCAAGCCGGTATTCCTGCTGTTGATCTGATTGATTTTGAATATGGCGGACCTGACAATCCATACTGGCATACGGAGGAAGACACGCTGGATAAAATCAGTCCAAAAAGCCTGAAGATTGTTGGTGACACGGTGCTGCATGCCTTGCCGAAGATTGCTGCCCAGGCACGATGACAGAGTGACAAGGTGATACAAGAACAGCCAGAAACGATGTAAGGGTGCTGTTGCCTTGAACCGCACCCAATTCGAAAACCCTGAACCCTGAACCCTACTGCTTAAAGAAGGAAGAAAGGAATGACATACCAAAAAATTGCTGTGATTCCCGGAGATGGAATCGGAGTCGAAGTCACCCGCGAGGCACTGCATGTCCTCGAATGTGTGACTGAAAAATTTGGCTTACCGCTTGTTTTTGAATCGTTTGACTGGGGTGCTGATAAGTATCTGGCCGAAGGCGTGACCTTGCCCGAAGGGGCCGTCGAGATGTTTGAGCGCGACTTTGCCGCGATTTTTACGGGCGCGTTTGGTGATCCCCGTGTCCCTGACAACCGGCATGCGGCTGATATTCTGCTTGGATTGCGGTTCAAGCTTGATCTCTATATCAACCTGCGCCCGATTGTGTTGCTCAACGACTGGCTGACTCCGCTCAAAGGGCGAGTGCTGCAGGATCTCAACTTTGTGATTTTTCGGGAAAACACCGAGGGGCTTTATGTCAATGCCGGCGGTGTGCTCAAACGTGGGACTGCCGACGAAGTCGCCATCCAGGAAGAAATCAACACCCGGCGCGGGGTTGAGCGGATTATCGTGGCGGCGTTTGATTATGCCCGGAACCACGGTCGAACCAGAGTGACGCTGGCTGATAAATCAAACCTGTTGACTTACGGCCATGACCTCTGGCGTCGAACCTTTCGCGAAGTTGCCCTGCGTTACCCTGAAATTGATGCCAATGCTCAATATATTGACGCCATGGCGATGTTGATGATCACCAACCCAGAGCAGTATCAGGTAATTGTGACCAATAATTTGTTCGGAGACATTTTGACTGATCTTGGGGCTGGATTGGTCGGAGGTCTGGGGCTGGCGGCATCTGGAAATATTCATCCAGGCCGGGTTTCACTTTTTGAACCAGTTCATGGTAGCGCTCCGACAATTGCTGGGAAAAATATCGCCAATCCGTTCGGGGCAATTTTGACCGCCGCCATGATGCTTGAGTACCTGGGCCATCTTGATGCTTCACAAGCCGTTGAGCATGCCGTCATTGATTGTATTGCCCGCAACGAAGTGACGGTTGACATCGGCGGCACGCTCAGTACCAGCGAGGCTGGTGAAGCCGTGCTGAACTTGCTTCGAAACTGAAAAACCCCTGGGTTCGGGGCTGAAGACATCGGGCTGAAGACATCGGGCTGAAGACATCGGGCTGAAGACATCGGGCTGAAGACATCGGGCTGAAGACAT
>DAOQNB010000601.1:0-4494 GCA_035335845.1 Acidobacteriota bacterium
GCACCAAGCACCAAGCACCAAGAACCAAGCACCAAGCACCAAGCACCAAGCACCAGGCCCCGCGTTCCGGATTTTCAACTTGACTGATTCTTAATTTAGATTTAATCTAAGTTCGCTATGAAACGACTTTCACATCAATCAGTCGAAAATCTGGTTCGGACCAAAGGGTTGAAGATGACACCCCAGCGGCAGGTGATTGTGGAATTTCTGCAGTCGGTGGATCATCATCCGACAGCGGAAGAGGTTTTTCGGGCGGTGAATGAACGCTTTCCGATGACCTCGCGGGCAACGGTCTACAACACGCTCAACTGGTTGAAAGAAGCCCATCTGGTGGCTGAATTGTTTGAAAATGGGATTGCACGTTTTGACCCCAATTTAATGCCTCATCACCATTTTATCTGCCGTCAGTGCGGTAAAGTTGAAGATATTGATTGGGAGGCTGTGGCACCAGTTGTGCAGGCAGTGCTCCCGGGTAACCAACAAGTTGAAACCTTTGATCTGATCTTGCGCGGTTTGTGCGCTCAATGTGCCCAACCGTAGCAATTTTTTTAGCGCACAGGTTTAGATAGAGTCTAAAAAAAGAATTTTTCCAATTATCCCCCGGAGTTCATTTATGTTTGCACTGCAACACATTGACCATATTGCTTTTACTGTCAAAGATCTTGAAGTCTCAGCCCGCTGGTATCAGGATGTTCTTGGCCTCGAACGGCATCAACCAGGCACTGAACCCTACCCGATTGATATGATTTCAGGAAATACCGCCATCGCCCTGTTTCCAGCCAAAGCTGGCCAGCCAGCCGCTCGCCCCACGTGGCACGTTGCTTTTCGCGCTGATCGAGCCAATTATGATCAGGCTCAGGTGGTTCTCACAGAACGTGGCATTCCCTTTGAAATTCAGGATCACGGCTATAGCCTGTCACTCTATTTGACTGACCCGGATGGCCATGTGGTTGAAATCACAACCTATGAAGTCTAATGCGAAAACCTCGGGCTGAAGACATTGGGCTAGGGGCTGAGGGCTGAAGAAGTCGGGCTGAAGGAGTCGGGCTGAAGAAGTCGGGCTGAAGAAGTCGGGCTGAAGAAGTCGGGCTGAAGAATTGGTTTTATTTCATCCCTCATCCTTCATCCCTCATCCCTTCAATTGCTCTGAGCTTGCGAATCTTCAGCCCCAAGCCCTGAGCCCGTTGGTCTTCAGCCCGTTGGTCTTCAGCCCGTTGGTCTTCAGCCCGAGGGTTTTCAGCCCCAGGCCCTGGAAAAAGAGGTGAACACAATGATTGATATTGGATTGACCCATATTGCTCTCCCTGTGACAGATGTTGAGGCCAGCATCGCGTTTTATGCTCGATATGCAAAGATGCAGGTGGTTCATCGCCGCCACGATACCCTCACCAATAGCACTGTCGTTTGGTTGAGTGATCGTACCCGCCCCTTTGCCATTGTTTTGATTGGTGTCCCAACGGTGACGGTTCGCCTTTCGCCTTTTGCCCATCTGGGTGTGGGGTGTGCCTCACGCGAAGAAGTTGACCAGTTGTGCGCCCAGGCTCGGGCAGAAGGCTGTTTAATTTCTGGTCCTGAAGACGCCGGTGTACCGGTTGGATATTGGGCTTTTCTTCGTGACCCGGATGGACATACACTGGAACTCGCTTTCGGTCAAGAAGTTGGCCTGACCGTCGAATCAGTTCCATCGCAATCTGAAGTTTAAGTTGATGACCAAATGCTGTGATATTTTTTTTCAAAAGGAGATGATGATGTTGATTCAGAAGTTTGGTGAATTGGATGGATATGGTGTTGGACTTGGTGAAAACGAACGGACGCAACTGGTTGAGGTCCTCAACCGCAATATTGCCAATGCCGCGTTGCTGGCAACCAAGTACAAAAAATACCACTGGACAGTTTCCGGTGCGTTGTTCCGTGAACTCCATCTGCTCTTTGATGACCATGCCACCAATGTCAATGAAACCATTGATGAGCAGGCTGAACGCGTGATGACCCTGGGCGGTGTCCCGATTGGAAGCCCCGAAGAACATCTCAAATTTGGAACGCTTAAATCGGCTGAACCCGGAATTTTGACCCCCGCCACGATGCTCGAAGATTTGCTCCAGGATCACCACAAGGTGATTTTGGAACTCCGTGCCGACATTGAAACGGCGACCGGATGTGGCGACCCTGGAACGGCTGATCTTTTTACCCGAATTGTTCAGGTTCACGAAAAAGATGCGTGGTTTATTGCCGAACACCGCAAACGGGATCGGTGACTACTGACTACTGACTACTGACAAAAGAATTTCCGCAATCGACCGGCGGTTCAGCGCATTGGCTGTGCCGCCGGTTGTGTTTTGGAGAAAGGCCAGATTGGCCCGGACGAGATGTTCGTTGATATCGCTCATCGGAATCACTTCAGTTTCGATGAGTGAGTTCAGTGTATCTTCGGCTTCGGTGAAATTGAGCGGACAAACATCAAGCAGGGCTTCATCCCGTTCTTCATCCACATAAAGCAGTGGAAATCCATGGGTACGACAAATCACCGGGCGCGCCGGGTAGACCGCACACGCACCATCAATTAATGCCGGACAGGGGATAGCCTGTTCCGGGTCGGGCGGGAACTCCGTATCAGGTGCGATATGTTCAGCTTCAAATCGGGCTTCGCGATCAAGCGTGGCGCGTGCCTGGTGAGATAGCTTGTGGCGGACTGCTTCTGGAAGGAGTTTGAGAAACTGACGCAGGTTTTCTGCTTCGACTTCAAACACTGATAGATGTTGTTGACAGCACCCGGTGCACCCCCGATGGCAGGTGATTTCAGTTGGAAACTGACTGGTCAAATCAGATGTGGTTTGGGCAATCCAATGCAGGAGGGCTTGATACTGGGCCAGGGCGGTGTCGGTTGACATAAGTACCTCTGAAAAAAAATGAAGCGCCGTACGAGAGCCGGGACAGATCCACAGCCTTTCAGGTAAGTATTTCCTGAGTATTTGTTTTGAGAAGTCTCAGAAACCATTGAAGAATTTGGATTTATTTTCTGTGTATTCCGTGTATTCCGTGGTTTCTTTATCTGAAATTCTATATTTTCAGCCGAAGCGCCCGGTTTCTTCAATTCCAAATCGCATGTTCGAGCCTGCAATGGTATAAATTGGGTCTCACGGCGATACCAATGCTTCCTCAACGCTTACCTTTGCTTCCATCTTACCTTTGATTTTCACTGACGAGGTTTTTGTGGCGACTTCAACTTCAACACTGCGTGTGGCACTCATTGGGACCGGGCGTGTGGGACGCATCCGGGCCCGCGAACTCAACCTGCGCAATGATGTTCGATTGGTTGCGGTGGCGTCACATTCCTTGACCCGGGCTCAGGAACTGGCCGCACCTTATCAGGCTGAAGCCACCACTGACTGGGAAACACTGGTCAAACGGCCAGATGTTGATGTCGTGATGGTCTGTACCTTAAATCAACAGCATGCACCCATTTGTGAAGCGGCACTCCAGGCCCGCAAACATACGTCGGTGGATTACCCGGTTGCTCTCTCGTTGGCTGAAACCCAGCGCTTGATTGATCTGGCCAGAAGCCAATCCGTAGTGTTCCACGTGGAACATATTGAACTGCTCGCCCCCTGGTTTCAGGCATTGGTCAATAATCTGCCGAAAGTTGGGCAACCGCTGGCCGTTTTATGGGGTGACCTGAGTGCGCGCAAGCCGTCGTTGGATGACTGGACATTTAATGTCAGGTCCGGTTTTTCGTTGTTTGCTGGTGCTTCGGTGCTCAGCCGGTTGATCCGACTGGCTGGGCCGGCCCAGTGGATTGACGCTTCTGAAAACCTGGTTGGCACCACGGATGACGGTTTTTTTCAGAGTCGTTTTACTACAGCGCACATTGGCTTTGCTAACGGCGTCATCGGGCAGATTGCCGATGCCGTCGGTTTAGCCGTGACAGGTGTTTCACACGCGCTAACCATCATTGGAACTCAAGGGATGCTGGTTGCCAAGAATCGCCAGCAGGTCAAACTGGCCATCGGTACTGAAGTGATTGATATTCTCCCCATGGCCCATCACCTGAGCCACTTTGCCCAGGATGTGACCTCCTTTGTTGAAGCCATTCGATTTGGAAAGCCGACGTATGTCTCGCTCGACCATGTCCTGCAGGTTATGCGACTGGCAGATGCCGCCGAACGATCCTGCCGCGAAGGCAAACGCATTGTGCTGAATTGACGAAAGAATTGAGAATCAAAAACAGGGCTGAGGGCTGAAGAAAATGGGCTGAAGAAGACGGGCTGAAGAAAGTGGGCTGAAGAAGACGGGCTGAAGAAAGTGGGCTGAAGAAGACGGGCTGAAGAAAGTGGGCTGAAGAAGACGGGCTGAAGAAGACGGGCTGAAGAAAGTGGGCTGAAGAAGACGGGCTAAGGGTTTGGATTTTATACCCGAAGTCTTCAGCCCCAAGCCCGAAGTCTTCAGCCCCAAGCCCGAAGTTTTCAGCCCCAAGCCCGAAGTTTTCAGCCCCAAGCC
>DAOQNB010000602.1:0-4482 GCA_035335845.1 Acidobacteriota bacterium
ACATACCCACGGCTTTCTTTGGGCAACACGATGTTCATTTGGATTGTACCTCCCGCACTATTTTACCGTCCTGGATTGATACCTGATGGATTGAGCGTCCAGCTTCAATCAAAGTGACCTGCCGGGTTGGATTAGCCAGCAGCATGTTTTTAAACAAGGTCAGGTCTTCGCTCATCGCTTTTTGTTCTTCAGCACCGGCCACCAATCCGTCAGCCGCACGCTGCAAAAATTCAAACAGATCGAGTCCGATACTGAGTTGGTGATATCCGTTCTGATACCGAAACAGAAGCTGGTCTGAAATGGCTTCAACGTATCGCGATTGGGTTGCTGATCGGCGCACTTCAAATTCATTAAGAGGGAATTGCTTCACCACGGTAAAATCAAGGGTTTCAGTTTCATTCATGCGGAACGCCAGGAATCCTTCGCTGGCTTTGGCTGGTACCCCATCAGCCCGTGACATCCCACCTGCCAGTTGAGACAGGAGTTTGTGATCGTGTTGCTGATTGGAAAGAGCCGCTAAAAAATCATCAAAATACCGGTATGGAAGCAGCCGGTCAGGCTGGGGGAGCGCACGACCTGAAACCGGGATATGGGGACTGGCTTCAAAGAAATACCAGCGTTTTAATTGTTCTAACCAGCCGTCCTGTTGGGTGACGTCACGCATTACCTCCAGTAGCAGGTCTGGAACCTGGCGCAGGCGCGGCTTGAGAAAGACCTGGTGAATATGATCTTCCTGATCACGCTTGCGGTGAAAATGGAAATAACGGTCGAGTCGGGGCTGGGCAATGTATGCCGGGTCAAGTTGCCGCCATTCATCAAGGAGCAGGTCCGGGCTGCCGCTTCCATTAAACGCTGCATTAAAATAGAGTCGCTCCAGTCGGGTCAGCGGGCTGTTGTTGTTGTTTCGTTCCTGGTGGATTTCCTCACAGGCCGTGTCGTGAGTCAGAAGAAAAGCCAGTGCTGAGCGCAAGTCCCGCACGGTTGGTCGCCGCTCGCGTTTCAAATGGACCGCCAGCAACATTCGATGAAGTTGACGCACGATACCAGGTTTCAGGACTGGATCCTGCAGGCTCTGGACATTGAAATACATTGGGCATTCACGTCGTGAAACACATTCCTGGCAGATTGCCCATCGGTCAGGCCGGACAAATTCATCCAGAATCTGAGAAAACAACGATGTTTCTTCCTGCTGCCACCCGGTCAGTGATCGGGATTTCAAATCCACCAGCACCACACCAGAATCAGCCGGCTTTCCATCAAACAACTGTTGCTGCAGGTGTGACCAGAGCCATGGATAGTGTTCTTTCCCAAACCGCTCAAAAAAGTCCAGCAGCCGCCCGTCATTAGCGGCAATCAAGGCTGTGTAATGAACCCTGGGTTCGGTCTCTCCGGCCAGTGGCAACAACAACTGGTGCATGAGCGCATCAGCGGACTGGTCTTTATGGGATTCTGAGGCATCATAGAGCGCGGCAAACTGGTGTTCGCCAATTTGCATAACCCACCCCGAATCATCTGACGAGATGGGTTGGCCCTTTTGTCGGTTTACTTCTTCGGCAACTTTTGCCAGAAACGTGGTTTTTCCATCGCCGGGATTGCCACTCAAAATGACCAGCTTCAACGTCCGGCTCAGAATTTGAGGTAACAACTCCCGGTCAAGTTGAGTCTGAACATAGGTTTTGCGAGCAAACTGCGAATCCAGCCCTCGATTTTCAGCATTGCCCAGCCGGCTATTGCGATAGACGCTGCGCAAATCTTTAACAAAAGGATTTTCCCGCTGCGTGCCGCCTGTATCAGATTGATATTTTGGAATCCGCGCCAGTCGAAGTGCTTCTGAAACCTCTGCTGCCGAGCCATATCGTTGGTTCGGATCAAAAGAAGTGACTTTCCGTAACACTTTAACCACACGTCGAAACTCTTCTGACACCTGACTGGTGTCATAGACCGATTCCTGATCTTTGCGCGGGACACCGCGTTCGGTCAGGACATAGGGAAGCCTGCCGGTCAACAATTCAAACAGCACCACCCCGAGTGAATATAAATCACACTGCACCCTCCAGTACCCGCCCCGGTCAATCTCAGGGGCCCGGTATAGTGGCGTCCCCACAGCGGTTTGGGTGGCTTCGGTGGCGCTGGCCAGCCCAAAATCAATCAGCCGAATCGGGGCATTGTCAGTATCCGGAATTAAAATATTTGACGGCGAAATATCGCGGTGCAGGATTTTGTGTTCCGCCAGATGGTGCAGGGCATCAAGCATTTCCCGGCCTACCCGGAGGCAAAAATCAAGATTCCCACAATTCGCCGCCATGACATCACTCAATGGAGACCCCGAAATATATTCGATTTTTAAGTGAAACGGGCTGTTGGCGGGGCGAATATCAAAAATTCGTGGCAAATTTGGATGGTTTAACTCTTTCAGGGCTGCAAATTCAGCTTTGGAAAGCCGCGTGATGAGTTCTGGGCTTTTGATGGTCTTGAGCACATATCGCGAGTCAGTCACCAGATCATCAGCCAGATAGGTGATGGCGGTGCCGCCTTCGCCCAGTTTACGGACAATCCGGTACTGGTTTTCCACTTCGGTTCCTGGTCGGAGTGTTCCTGCCGGGACGGGTGTCGGAACAGAGGAAAACTGCGGCGACATGTCGTTTGACCGTGCTTTCTGAATCGCTTGAACCACTTCTGAAGCCAATGGCCGCCGCCGTTCATCGTCAATTTCCAGACACTGGGTCAAGATGCTGCCCAATGCCTGTTGGAAATCATCTGGAAGTGAACCAACCATTGACCCAAACGCAGGTGGTTCAAACCCGGTGGCCCAATACAGCAACGAGGCAGTCAGACTAAACACATCGCTTTGCGGTTCGGCAAATCCAAGTCCGACCTCCTGGCATTCTTTGGCTTGATATGGCGATTGACCCGCCTCCACATCAAGTATCGGTGCAATCGTGTTTCGGTTCCGGATGCGCGCCAGCGCAAAATCGGTAAACACGATCTGCTGGTCATCGGTCAAATAGAGTGAATCGGGTGTAATGGCCCGGTGAAGGGTTCCCGTTTCATGAATGTCAGCCAACGCCGAAAATGCTTGTTCAAACACGATCCAGAGTTGTTTCTGGGTTGGGGGCTGGCTGGTGCGAGTCGCCCGCAAGGTTCTTCCGGGGATCGGGTGGTGTGGAAACACCCAGAATTGTCCATCTGACCAGGAAAAATAGGGATCAATCTGGGGAACGCATCCTTTTTGTGCCAGCAGACGCAGGGCTTCATATTCGCGCTTGATCAGATTTGTTTGTTCTTCCAAAAGCTCTGAAATGGCTGTGACTGGGCGTTCCACCAGTTTGAGCAATCGCTCTGATCCATCTTCATGGCGGGCTCTCAGACACCGAACGGTATCAGTGGTTGATACCACTTCGAGGATTTCAAACTCACCGACTTTTCTAGGAATTCTGGGGCGGTCAGGCAATCCGATCAACTGATCAACAATTTTCTTGCGATAGGCGTTGATTGACCCCGGGCCGGCCTGATGCTGGTCAATCCGAAGAAACTCTTCTTCGCACCCGTCCAATGCCAGAACGTGGGTGTTGATTCGAGGGTCATGAATAAAGCTGGGATCTGCGTTGGAATCTGAAAGTAGAACCCGGCTATAAACAAAATGACCCGACACCTGATGCTTTAAGTAGGGAACTCGATCTTGCACAATGCCCGCCAGACGCCGGGCATTCATTTCAACAACGTCAATTGGATTGCGATAGCTGGCACCACTGCGCAAAACCCATCCATTTTCGTCGCCGTGAATTGGACCTGACCAGCTTTTTTCTTCAACCGCAAACAGGCAATGTTCACCCATCACAATGAAATCAAGTTCGCGAACGCTGCCATCGGGCCGAACCAGTTCTTTATTGGCAATGATAACCCAGGATGGCGGCAATTGTTTTTCCAGGTAGGCCGCTGTGGTTTGTTCTCCGGGGCCAATGAAATCCCCCGCTTTTCTCAAGGTCGCCATGACGAAAAAACTCCTTTCCTTCCACAAGTTTACCATTGCAGATGGACTGGATTGAGGTGGGCGTTGCTGTCAATTGATACAATCCGCGCAAAAGCACCCATCGGGTGTTTTCAAGCAGTAGAGGTTGTGGTCAAACGATTTGAAATCAAAGTGTTATCTGAAATTGGTGAAAAATCACATCAGAGGGCACTGATATGTAAAGAACCCATTCCTTCATCAACTGAAACCAGCGGGAAACAGAGATATTTCTTGTATTGACAAGATATATCTTGTGCTGACTGGATTGATGGTAATTGATCACAGGATGACTGGGCTGGTTATTTTTCTGGGCTTTGGAAAGCTAAAGGAAAGTGGATGAATTTTCAATCCATTTGTGGGGGAGTACCGGGCGACTGAGACCTTTCACGTGTAGGTTTTTGGTTTTGCATCGCGAAGCGCTGCCGTTCGGATAGCCGGACATTCTATGTCAAGCTGTTTTTTCAAGAAAGAAA
>DAOQNB010000603.1:0-4481 GCA_035335845.1 Acidobacteriota bacterium
CATTTCGGCCATCAACGACCCAGTTGCCACGCAGGTCACTGGATGCAGGAAGGCTACTGATCGTGCCATAAAATTTGACTTCCGACCCGCTGCCACCGCCGCTGCCGCGAATGACTTTGACTTCTGAAGCCAGAAAAGAACCGTCTGATTGGGGGACGGCTTCGACTTCAACTTCAGCGCCAACCGCCGCCTGGCCGCGCTCTTGCTCAATTTTAGTGGATGAGGTAACCCGAACGGTTTTGCCCGCAACTTTCCAATCTCCAAGCAAACTTCCGTTGCTCGGGAGGCTTTCAATTGTCCCGGCAAATTTCACATCGTCATTACCGCTGTTTGTATTAAAGGATTGTGCAAATAGAGAGGCAGGACTGATACAAAGAGTAAATCCAAAGGTGAGAAATAACGCAATTCTAGACAGAACCAACATTTCAGCTTCCTCCAAAAGGTGCTGCATATATAACAAATCGATGTTAATGGATTTGTCACTCCACAAGGAACTCGACGTTAGGGGCAAGTGCTACGTCTCATTGTGGAAGTTATTGGTGGGATTGAGGAAGGTAGTCAATTGAAACAAGAGCCTGGCTGCAGGTCTCCGATGCCGCAGAAAAAAGAAGAAAACCTCAAAGCCAGGCACTGAGCGAGATAATAGAGAGGGAAAGATAAACAGAAGATAAATTTATGAAACTTTTCTCAGTTTTTTGCCAACTCTTTGCCGGAAGTGAGGTTGTGCTTGGTGATTGAGATTTTTTCAAGTAGAGTTTGGCTACTTTCTAACAGCCCCTTCGACATCTTTATTTATAAAGGACAACTGTTGTGGACTTCTCAATTGCTCAAGACACTCAAAAGCTACTGGCTGAAATTCGTGAATTTATCCAGGCCGAGGTTTTTCCACTCGAACCGCAGGTTCTGGCTGGCCGCTTTCATTTGATGGATGACCAGCTCGAAGCCAAACGCGCCGAAGTCAAAGCCCGAGGCTGGTGGTCTCCCTTTATCCCGAAAGAACTGGGTGGTATGGGGCTTCGCTTGATGGAGTATGCCCATATCAGCGAAGAACTTGGCCGCAGTATGATTGGTCACTATCTCTTTAACTGTCAGGCCCCGGATGTCGGCAATATGGAAGTGCTGATGCATTACGGGACGCCCGAACAAAAGCAGCACTACCTGTACCCGCTCGCCGAAGGAAAAATCCGCAGTTGCTTTTCAATGACTGAGCCTGGCTATCCCGGCTCCAATCCGGTCTGGATGGGCACCATGGCGGAAAAAGATGGCGAAGACTATGTCATCAATGGCCGTAAGTGGTTTACCTCGTCGGCTGACGGGGCAGCTTTTGCCATTGTAATGGCGGTAACAAATCCAGATGCCGAAAGTCCACATCGGCGTGCCAGTCAGATTCTGGTACCGATTGATACACCAGGCTTTAATCTGGTTCGTAACGTGTCAATTATGGGGGAACCGGGTGGCGCGTGGCTCAGCCATGCTGAAATCAGTTATGAAAACTGCCGGGTCCCGCAATCAAACCGGCTGGGTCCGGAAGGTGCTGGTTTTTCAATTGCCCAGGAACGACTCGGACCAGGTCGAATCCATCACTGTATGCGCTGGATCGGGATCTGTGAACGGGCGTTTGATTTAATGTGCAGCTATGCCGCCAAACGCGAGCTTTCCCCTGGGAAACCACTTGGCACGCAGCAAATTGTGCAGGCGTGGATTGCCGAAAGCCGGGCTGAAATCAACGCGGCCCGCTTGATGGTCTTACAAGCCGCCTGGAAAATTGATCAGACTGGCACCAAATCGGCGATTGAAGAAATCTCGGTGATCAAATTTTATGTCGCCGGAGTGCTCTTGCGGGTGCTGGACCGGGCGATTCAGGTTCACGGGGCGCTTGGCATCACCGATGACACACCGCTGGCCTTCTGGTATCGGCACGAACGTGGCGCCCGCATCTATGACGGGGCCGATGAAGTACATAAATCGTCAGTTGCCAAGCGGGTCCTGCGTGGGTATGGGGTCAAGGTTTAGTTCAGCGTTCACCTGGGAGCGCGGGTGTCTCGCCCGCAATCGGTTGAAATTGAAATCCATGTGGGCAGGATGCCGGCGCTCCCATCTTGCCCAGTTAACTGGATGGCGGAAATCGAAAGGTTAAAACTCCTGTAACCCAATGAGTTGGGTATTCAGCCACCAGAGGCGATTTGAACTTCCATTGACGGGCTGCGGTTAAGGCTGCTTCCTGGAGCAACTGGTGACCTGCAACACATCTGGCAAAGAGCACCTCTCCCTGGGTGGAAACGGTGATTTCCACCACCACATCACCGAAAATCCGGCGAGCTTTGGCTTCGGGAGGCATCTCGGGAACGACCTTTTTGGTGGCCAGGCTTCGCATGACACCTTCACTGCGCCGAATTTTTTGCGGTAGCGGTGCGGGTGCTGAATCTGGTTCTGAAGTTGAAGAAGTACGAACAGTGGATTTCTTCTTGTTTTGAGACACGGGTCCGACTTTTGATTTGTTTGCGGTTTGTCCATCCAGTGGACGAAGGCTAGAACCAAAGACTGAACCCGAATAGTAAGAACTGAGTCCTACTGCAATGCACAGGCAGAAGGTGAACCAAAGTTGATTTCTCAACAGGGCATTGCTCGTCATAGTGACCTCATAAGTACTTCGCTGAAAATTTCCAGACATTTTAACCACGAAACACACGAAATACACGAAATGAATCAATCAAAGGTTAAGCTGTTGAGAAATTTGTATTTCCCCTGGCCCGATGCCCTCAGCCCAAATTTGTATTGAATTCAATTACTTACCATCCTCGACCAGCGATTCGACTGGTTCCTGGATTTGCTGTCGGATTGGCAGCCAGACGTGGAAGCAGGTTCCCTGGTTGCGACCTTTGGAGGCCACCGAGACGCGTCCGCCGTGGGCTTCGATATAGCTGCGAACAATGGCCAGCCCCAATCCCAATCCCCGTGCCATAAATTCATATTTTCCTGATTTATGCTGGGTAGCATCGGCCCCGGCATAAAAGCAATCAAAAATCCGGTCGTGTTCCTCAGGTTCAATTCCAATCCCACTGTCATCAACTGCCAGATGGCAGAAATCTTCGGTTTGTTCGAGGTGGAGATTGATGCGCCCTCCGTTTGGCGTAAATTTGACGGCATTTTGAATCAGGTTCCAAATTGCCTGCCGGATTTTGTCTGGATCAGCATAAATTTCGCACTCACCCGCCGAAATAATATTGATTTTAAGATTCCGATCAGTGGTGACGTCTGAGAGTTCATTCACGATATCTTGAACCGTCAGATTGAGGTCAAAGCTACAGGGGGAAAGGTTGAATTGCCCTTTGGTGATGCGCAGCATTTCCTGGACGTCTTCAATCGTGGTCAGCATGCGTTCGGTCATAATCCGGCACGTTTGGAGCAATTCCCGTTGTTCAGCATTTAAGGTGCCGACCAGTTGATCGAGCAGAATTTCGTGCGTTCCGCTCAACACAGTGATTGGTGTGCGCATTTCGTGGGCGGTGATCGCCAGAAAGTTAGATTTCATCTGGTCGAGTTGTTTCAGACTGCGGGTAACTTCCTGTTCGCGGTGATACAGCTTTTGGAGTTCTCTCATTGATTCGCCGATGAGCAGATTTTTTTCCTCAAGCTCGCCATAAAGACCTGCATTTTCAATGGCCACGGCGGCCTGGTTGGATAATGCCTCCAGAATATGAGAATCAGCCTCAGTAAACGGTGCCCGCCCCTTGGGGCGCCGAATATCGAGCACCCCCACGACCTTTCCCGTGCGCGAAAAGATCGGAACATTGAGCAAGCCATGAATGTCAAATTTTTCAACCAGATCCGGATAGAGTAATTCGTCGTTCCCGGTCGGTTCGTTGATAATCACCGCCATGCCTTGTTCGGCGACCCGACCTGCAATGCCCTGACCAGGTGGAAAACTGACGGTGAGGTCTTCCCAATGATCGCGGCACCAGACTCGGTGGAACACAACATTCCCATTTTCAATCAATCCAATTCCCCCAGGCTCGCCATTGACCAGCCGGGCTGCTTCATCGGTGATGATTTGAAGCACGGTTGTCAGTTCGAGCTTGGAGTTGATAATGCGAGTACTTTCAAGCAATTGGCGGAGGAACCGGACTCGTTTTTCCTGCCTACGGCGCAGGATCGTCACCCGCCAGGTATAGGTTCCAATGCCGGTGCCGGCCAAAATCACAACGTAGAGCCCATATGCCCACCAGGTTTTCCAGACTGACGGTTTAATGGAAACGGCAACCGAGATGGGTCCAGTGATGTTCTCAAAGGTGTCTTTTCCCCAGACCAAAAAAGTGTAGTTGCCAGCGGCCAGATTGGTGTAGACCGCTTTATAGTCACGTCCCCAGCCGGAAGGAAACGGGTCGTATCCACTGAGCTGAACCCGGTAGCGCGTACTATCGCCACGTTGAAAGTTCAACAGCGAAAACTCAAAGGACAGGTTGTTCTGATCGTGTTGCAGG
>DAOQNB010000604.1:0-4480 GCA_035335845.1 Acidobacteriota bacterium
CAACGTCCGACTCATGGGTTTTCAATAGTTGAAATTGTAATCGTCGTTGCGCTGATTATGCTGATTGGCGCGTTTGGTTTGGTCAGCATCGGTCTTTATCGCAAATCTATTTTAGCTGATGTTGCTGCTTCCGATTTGTCACAAACTATTCGCCGGGTTAGAGAAAACGCCATTACCCAACGTGTGACCTATCGAATGCGCCTCATCAAGGGGCCTGTCACGGATGAGGCTGGGGATCAGTACGTTATTGAACGGTTTCCAGCGAATGCCGCCTATCCCCCTCAGACTGTCACTCTGCCTGAAGGATGGAAGTTCGGGAAGCTTCCTGGGAATACGGCTCCTGACCCGCGAGCCCTGGCTGAAGTACCCTTTGTCGATGGAGAGTGTGAGATTATTTTTAAAGGCGATGGCTATATGGGGCTTGGCAATGATGTCAGTGACACCGAAGTCACTCGTAACTGGGGCATTCCACCCTTGAATGGGACAATTTTTATCTATGACAACAGTGAACCAGATCAACTGGCGCGTGAATATAAGCCACGTGCCATCACGGTTTTAGGTGCTACCGGACGAACTTCGGTCTGGCGGCTTCACAAAGATGCATGGATCGTGCCTGGAAAAGTCTAGGTGAAATGAAGAATGAAGAATTGAGAATGAAGAATGAAGAATGAAGAATGAAGAATGAAGAATGACCTGTTTTCATAATTCATAATTCAAACCCTGGAGCCGAAAAACAATGAATTCCAATCTTTGCCGTCCGCAACCAGTCGCCTCACATCGCCATCGTCAGGGGTTTTCCTTGCTTGAACTTCTGATTGTGCTTGCCATTTTTACTGTGGTCATGGGGGCTGTCTTTGTGACGCTTGATTATGCCAAAAAGACATCCTTTACTAATAATCAACTGGTTGATTTGCAACAAAACATCCGGTCGTCAGCCAAATTGATGTCGGATGATGTGATTATTCTGGGCCAGGATTTTATGGGGCAGATTGAGTTTGACGAAGTCTATGTCCGACAAGGATTTCTCACCGCCAATGATTTTCCTGATACCGATATGCGCAGCCCTGATGGTGCCGCCTTTGATGTTTTGTTGGCGGCTCAGGGAGCCAATAACCTGAATTCAGCCCGCCCGATCTTGGGCAAGGACAACAACGGGGCTTCAACTACTTATCTGCGTGTTGCTCCTGGAGCTGGGCCTGCCGTAACTGGGGACGGAGATTATGTTCCGGCGTACGGTGTCGGGACTGATCAGTTGATGTTTGTTCAGGCTGATTACATGACCTTCCGATTTAAGGATGACTTTGGTCTTGTCCAACCTGATGCCGATACCAATGATGAGCTTTCAGAAGCTAAATTTTTTGCCCAGGCGAATTTTGCTGGATCAAACCTCACTCTTTCTCCACTTATGGATACCGGGTCACCTTCAAATTTTACCAGTGATACAACACCTGAATTGAAGGACGCAAATGATGCACTGCTTGCCAAACGGTTGGTTCCCTTTGTGGATACGCTGATAGTCCGAAACACAACGGGGGGCGCACAATTTATGGGCCTTGTGACTGCGGCTGATCCAACCACTGGAGTTATTACTTTGTCATATGATGATGACCCAATTCAACTTACCCCAAATTGGAATCTGGCTTTGGCTGCTCCAGCCGGCCCAGTTGGACCGCCGAAGCTATGTGCGGAGGGTGATGTCATCAGTATCCGCCGTGGTCGTATCCTGCGGTATTTTATTGGTTCTTATCTTACTGCCCCAGCCGGAACTCCGGCAGATTTCTGTGCTCTTTATCGGCGTGATGGTGCCCGGGTGGACCCCGTAGCCTTTGGGATTGAAAATCTACAGTGCTCATATCTGCTGGTAGATGAAAAAACTCTGGTTGGTGGGAAAGGCCAGTTTTACACAGTCCCTGGCCCCCAACTGGCCGATTTGAATGCCGTTCCTCCAACCCCAACCCCACCTGCAACTCGCCCAGAAGGTCGTAAGTGGAACCGAACCGCGATTCGATCAATTCGGGTTCGCCTCTTTGCTCGATCTGATGAATATGACCTTTCCCTCAATCGGGGTCCTGGTCTTCGGGGTGATTATTTACGCGCAAATCAGGAATTTACCATTTCCTTGCGAAACTCATCCTACAATCGGTAACCGCTCATACCAACGAGCGGAACCCCGATTTTTTCTGGTTTGCTAAAATTCTTATCAAATCTCGTGCCAATCTGAAACGCTGAAATATTAGACATTATCAGAGATAAAACTGGGCCATCGAAAAAGGGTGGCGTCAAGTCAGTCCCACTTGCGTGAGCAGGTGGGTTCCCACGGCGAAGAAGCTCCTCTTTGGAAAATGGTTAATCCCGATACTGTCTATTCCTCACCTGACGCGTTCCACCCAGGCCAAAAGCTGGCTCAAAATGGTTGTGTCAGTACGGCAAACTCTTAGGAAATAGTTGAAAAACAAAGGTTTGTGACCTGTTTTAGGGAGAAAACGAATTATGAAGTACACACGGTTGAGTCACACGCGACACCGAGCGCCAGTGCGACGGAAGCCGCAGCTTCACTGGAAATACCGTCAGCAGGGTGTTGCCCTGGCAATCGCCTTGATTTTGCTCGGCGTACTGATGGTATTTACCGCATTGGCTGCGACATTAATGACTTCAGAAACCCGATTAAGCGCAGCACAGTATGACAACGCCCGGACGTTCAATGCTGGTATGGCCAGTCTGGAGTTGATGACCGACAGAATCAACACCCTGTTTACATCAAACTTCAACCCGACGGCGGCTGAAATTGCTGAGGCATCTGGCTCGGTACCGATTTTTAAAGATGGGTCAAACGACCTGTTTACCTTTGAACAAAAGGTAACCCAGTTGGGAGGTGGTCGAGCCCTGGTCACGGTGCTTGATCCCCCGTTTGAAGGACTGACTGCCAAGGAGCGATTGTTCCGCCTGGAAACAATTGCCCAGGATAATCAGAGCCAGACCCAGGTCCGCTTGATTCGTGATGTGGCCAACTATCAGATTCCGATCTTCCAGTTTGCCGTCTTTGGATTTGACAGTCTTGATGTCTCTCCTGGCCCGCGCTTGTGGCTTGGAGGCCGAACGCATACCAACCGGAATCTCTTCCTCATGGTGCGTCAGGGTGGAAACCGCACCGAGTTCTACGGAAAGATCACGACTGTCGGCGAAGTTTGCACCGAAATCCTGCCCAGTGGGCGTGGTGTCGTGTCGGGTGAAAGTGAACCTGGACGGCATCGGATTTATGACAAAGGAACGTTGTCCCTCCGTGATATTGAACCCAGTGTCACCAATGCCACCGGGCCTGATAACCCAGGCGTGGCTGCCAGTTATGATTACAACCTGGTAGATGACCCGAGTTCCCCTAACGGTGGTATCAAAACTTCAGGTGCCCAGCCATCGGGACTGGTGGTGACCGGAATTCCGCGTCTTTTGCTGCCGACTGAAAGCAAAGGCTTCCAGGCGATTGAAATTTTACGTCGTGCCGTTCCAGCCGATGAACAGCCTGATAACGAAGCCCTCAAAAACACCCGCTTCTTTAATGGCATTTTTGCCCGCTACAGCACCATTCGAATTTTGTTGGATGATGACCTGGAGGAGTTTCCTGAAGCCATTGGAGCCGAGCCACGGGCCTATGATCTCAATGACCTGGCTGATCCAACGGATCCTTTCTGGGTTGCTCTGGCAAATAATGTGGCCCAGTTCAATCCAAACGTCGGTAATGATCACCCGGATCAAGCGGCTGGGGCGGTGACGGTTGGCCAAGGAAACCCTGTTGGGGGGGCCACGGTTACGCCACCGCAAACCAATATCATCAACCATCAGCCTGAATTTCAGCGATTGGCAAACGGGAATGTGGCCCCGACTCGCAAACACACCTACATCAAAATCGAACTGCTGATCAACGACAAGACACCTGATCCGCCAACCCGGATTGACATCACCCGGCATATCCTAAACCTGGGGATTACTGCCGGTCCGATTCCGGTGATTAACAATGGGCTCAACGCCGTTGATCTGGCCGGCAATAACAGCACCACCTCGCCAGATGGAAGGCTGCGAGCCAGCACCACCTATATCAATAGTTACCCACTCAATGACACCCGGTTGACCAATACTGCTGCTGACAATGATTTGAATAGCAATATGCTGCCGTGGTTGGATAACTCAACCACCGCCCCCAACATTGGAAAATATAAAGCGGCTCTGGGTGGGGGATTTCCAAATTCACCTGCCTTGACACTGAGAACGGCAGGCGCAAAAACAGCTACGATTTCCTATCGGTTTGAGCCAAACGCAATTTTGCGGTTGCAACGAACCTACTTTCCCTATGAACCGAACAACAACATTGACGTCACCACGGCTGACGTACCGACCCAATCCGACGCCCCAGCCCCGATAACGGCGATCAACAACCCAGCCGGTTCAACTGGTCGCCTGGCTGATAATTACCCGGCGAAATTTAAGA
>DAOQNB010000605.1:0-4474 GCA_035335845.1 Acidobacteriota bacterium
ATGAAACGAGTGATTCCCTGCCTCGATGTTGATCGCGGACGCGTGGTCAAAGGCACAAAATTTTTGAATTTGCAGGATATGGGCGACCCGGCGGAACTGGCGGTGGCTTATGAACACGAGGGCGCCGACGAAATCGTGATGCTTGATATTTCAGCCAGCGTCGAAAATCGGTCGGCAGCGCATGCGACGATTCGGGCCATTGCCAGCCAGCTTTCGATTCCCTTCACGGTTGGCGGAGGCATCAGCACCCTCACTGACATCTATGACGTGCTCACCTCCGGCGCCGACAAAATCAGTATGAACAGCCTTGCCGTCCGCAACCCGGCGCTGGTGGACGAATCGGCCCGTCAGTTTGGGTCACAGTGTATTGTGGTTGCGATTGACGCCATGCGCGAATCTGACGGCAGCTATCAGGTCTATACCCACGGCGGACGCATCAACACCGGGCGTGACGCATTTGAATGGGCTCAAGAAGTGGTCAAACGGGGCTGTGGTGAAATCCTGCTGACCTGTATGCAGCGCGATGGAACCGGTCTTGGGTTTGACACTGAATTTACGGGCTTGCTGGCGCGAACACTGCCGGTGCAGGTGATTGCTTCGGGTGGCGCCCGCACTCCGGAAGATTTCTATCAGGCATTTGTTCACGATGCCGATGCGGCACTGGCGGCTGGAATGTTTCATCGGGGCGAATATCGCATCCGTGAGGTGAAGGCATATCTGGCAGAACGTGGTATTTTGGTCAGGGGGACTGGTCTTTAGATTGGAAATGAAACAACATCATTTTTGAACCACAGAGGACACAGAGGAACACAGAGAAACATCAACCATTCCGAATGTCTATGTTCCTCTGTGCGCCTCTGTGTCCTCTGTGGTGAGTTTTCATTTAACAATCAAACCAATCGAGTACCATCAAAAATTCGAATAACTTTGGGGAGAGCTACCATGTCTCAACTTCGAACCTGCGTTGGCATCGGATTGATCAGCTTGCTCCTGTGGACGACAACCCAACCCGCCTTCGCGCTAGGATTGGGGCAAGACAAAAATGGACCGCCTCCGACCACTCAAACATCAGAACAAACGGCTGCCGAGGCTCAGATCAAAAGCCTGGTTGACGAGACCAACACGTTGATTCAGGCCGGGAAACTCAATGACGCCATCGCCCGAGCCACCCAGGCCCTCAAACTGGCTGAAGCCAACTTTGCACCTGACCATCAACTGGTTTACACCAGTCTGGATCGCCTGGCCTTTGCCTATTTTCGAAAACGAAATTTCAATCAGGCACTTCCGCTGGCCAAACGGGCCCTGGCCATGGTCGAAGCCAAAGTCCCTCCGAATGATCCGGAAATCGCCATGTGTCTCCAGCCGTTGATCTTTATCTATAAGGAGCAAAGTCAGGCCGATCAGGCTGAACCGCTGGCGCAGCGTGCCATCACGATCCTTGAAACCGCTGAGGGGAAGGAGCATCCATCCCTGATCGGTTTTCTGACGATGCTGGGCGAGATCAAACTCATTCAGCAAAAATCGCTCGAAGCCCGTTCGGTTTTGGAACGGGCACTGGCGATTGCGGAAAAACAGGCTGGCCCACAGTCCCACCGGTTAAGCCCAATTCTGTTTGAACTCTCCCAGACCTATCAGGCAACCAGAAACTATCCGAAAGCCGAAGAACTGTACCTGCGCGGGGTCAACCTGCTTGAAAAAGGACTTGGCCCCCAGCACCCTCAGGTTGGATTTGCTTATAACAATTTCGTCATCCTGTTAATCAACCAGAACGAATTTATCAGGGCCTTGCCGTTACAGGAAAAATCAGTCGCCATTCTTGAAAAATCACTGGGGCCCGAGCATCTGGAATATGCCTCGGCCAGTCACCAGCTTGGCCAGCTTTATCACAAACTCAGCCAGTTCTCTCAGGCTCAAGTGGTATTAAATCGCGCTCTGGCAATTCGCCAGAAAGTTTATGGTCCGACCCATCCACTGACGGTCAGGACACTGACCGAACTCTCAAATGTGTATTTAAAAACGGGAAATTATACCGAACTCGAATTCATTCATCGCTTCCTGCTCGACTACCTTGAGAAAAATCAAGGAATGCCTGCTGCCGAGCAACTTGACCTGCTGATTGGCGTTGCCGTTGGCTACCACAATCAAGGCAATTATGCCCAAACCGAAGCCCTCTATTTTCGAATCCTCGACCTGATCCAAAAACACCCGGAACTGGAATCAGAAAAACTGAATCAGATTCAGAACAATCTGGCCTGGGTTTATGCGGAGCGGCGGGATTTTGCCAAATCCGAGCCCTTGTTTCTCGAAATCATTGCCCGCAATGAAAAACGCTATGGCCGCCAATCTGGAGAACTGGTCCTGTTCTTGAACAACCTGGGTTCAATGTATTTTTATGCCCGGGAATTTACGAAAGCTGAACCACTCCTCTTGGAAAGCCGGGCTATCTTTGAAAAAGGGCACAGTACCGATCAGTATCTCTACACCACAACCCTCAACAATCTGGCGACACTCTATGAAGCCCAAAACGATTTTGACAAAGCTGAAGCCTGTTATCAGCAGGCAGCGGGGTTACGGGAAAAAACACTTGGGCCTGATCATCCAGATATGGCTCATCTGCAGGTGAATCTTGGGTTTCTCTATTTTCGCAAAGGAGAGTTTGCCAGGGCCGAGGCGATGATTCGTCGGGCAGTGGGGATTCAGGAAACCAAACTCAGCTCCTCAGATTCAGATTTGATCACTGGCTTCAACGATCTGGCGCTGATCTCACTGGCCCAAAAAAAAATTGATCAGGCAATTACCTATCAACTTCGTGCCAATCAAGCCATTGAAGCTAATTTCCTGCAAAATCTAATCGCTGGCTCTGAGCGCCAAAAGCAGATCTATATCAACTCGACCAGTGAATCATTTGACCGGACTCTTTCGCTGCATGCGCAATCAGCCCCAACCAATCCAGCCATTAAGCAAGAAGCCTTAACCGCCATTTTGCGCCGAAAAGGACGGGCGCTCGATATGGCGTCAGGTGGGATTGAAGCCCTTCGCCGCCGGTCGTCACCCGCTGACCAGGCGCTGTTGCAGGAACTGGAACAAACTCGGGCCCAAATTGCGACATTGACCTTGAAAGGGCCAGATCAGAAGACCACCGAATCATATCGCGCCCAACTGAAAACCCTGGAAGACCGGGCGGAAGAATTGGAAACCAAACTCAGTCTCAATAGCCTCGACCTGCGCTCCCAGTTGAATCCGGTGACCCTTTCAAGCATTCAAAAACTGATTCCAGCCAATGCGTCACTGATTGAATTTGCCACCTACCGCCCGCTGACCAAGCCGCAGACTCGCAGCTACGGCCCGGCGCGCTATATCGTGTATACACTTGATCAGACTGGGGATATCAAATGGGTTGATCTGGGGGAATGTGCGCCGATTGATCGAGCAGTGGCTGAGTTCCGCCAGGTTTTAAGTACGGCCAAGAGTGATCCAGGCAAAGAAGTTTCCCCCCGTGCCCGCAAAGTGTACGAACTGGTCATGAAACCAGTCACCCGGCTGGTCGGCAACCACACGCAACTCATCCTTTCTCCAGACGGAGAACTCAATCTACTGCCGTTTGGTGCTTTGATCACTGAAAAAAATAAATACCTGATTGAGCGTTACAGTGTGTCGTACGTTTCAAGCGGACGCGATTTGCTCCGATTGCAAAATCAGGTCAGGAATCAGGAACCGCCCTTGATTGTGGCCGATCCGCAATATGTCGGTGAAGGCCCGATGCTGGCTGGTGTTCGCGCCAACCCGCTCCAACGCCTGATCGAAACCGCCGAGGAAGGAAAACAGTTGCAGGCATTGTTTCCAAATGCGGTGCTCAAGCTCCGGGAGGAAGCGACGGAAGACATTGTTAAATCAGCCAAACACCCATCTATTCTGCATCTGGCCGCCCACGGGTTTTTTCTGGAAGAGAGCGCGCCAGACAAGGATCGCGACCTTTTGCTCCGAAGCCAGGAACCCCAGCTTTCAGCCAATTTACAGGTGTCATCCAGAGTCAACCCGTTGCTGCGGTCAGGGTTATTTTTGGCCAATACCAGCCAGCCGGGAAGGCGCCAAAACGATGGCACACTCACTGCACTTGAAATGACCAACCTTGATCTGACCGGGACCAAGCTGGTGGTGCTCTCGGCCTGCAACACGGGTGTGGGTGACATCAAAAACGGCGCCGGGGTGTATGGACTGCGACGGGCGCTGGTGCTGGCCGGAAGTGAAACCCAGCTTACCAGTCTGTGGAAAGTCTCGGATCTCGGAACGCGGAAACTGATGGTGGATTACTATACCCGCCTCAAAGCCGGTGAAGGCCGCTCTGAAGCCCTGCGCCAGGTGCAACTCTCAATGCTGGCCTCTCCACGCTGGCGGCATCCTTTTTACTGGGCGAGTTTTATCCAGTCTGGACAATGGAAACCGCTGGAAGAATGAAGAATGAAGAATGAAGAAT
>DAOQNB010000606.1:0-1582 GCA_035335845.1 Acidobacteriota bacterium
TGTAGGCTTCCCTTTTCACTCATCATCTGCAATTTTCAACGAGGAGTACTGGGGTATGCCCAAAATTGAGGATATCGAATACACGCCAAATCCAAATGCGCGCAAGATCATTTTAAAAGAACCGCTGACCGCGCCGGGTGTCTCACACAGCTTCGCCACCCCGGCGGAGGCGGCTTCAGACCCGCTGGCTGAATCGCTCTTTACGATTCCCCATGTCAAAAGCGTCTTTATCATGGACCGCTTTGTAACGATTACCAAAGACAACGAAATCGGCTGGGATGAGTTGCTGCGTCAGGTGGCGATCCCCATTCGAGCGGCGGCTTCGATTGCGGCCCAGGTACCTGCTGGGCCTGCCTTTCTGCCCGGATTGAACCCCAAGCTTGATCAAATCAATGAAATTTTGGACCTTCGGATCCGGCCTGGGTTGGCTGGGGATGGTGGCGGTCTGCAAATTATGGGACTTGAAGGAAAAACCCTGTCAGTCCGGTATCAAGGCGCCTGTGGAAGCTGCCCAAGCTCTATTTCCGGAACGCTGTATGCCATCCAGCACATTCTGCGGAGCGAAGTTGACCCAGAACTCGAAGTGATTGCTGTTTAGCAAGTCTTCAACATCATCAGGTCTTTCCCACAAGACGAACCGTGGCTGTGATGGCCACGGTTCGTCTTTTTTGTTCAAAAATCTGTCCTTGTATACTATGGTGTGAGCAATGTCAGTTAGATCCCAGATATCCCCTTAGACACAGGTTACCCAGTTATGTCCGCGATGAACCGATGCCCAAAGAGCCTTGTTTTCGTGCAAGGCATGATCCTGCTTGTATTGCTTGGGATTTCCACCACGTTTGGCCAGCAAGTGACTCCGCCGGTTGCCCCGCTCACCTCACCCGGCTCAAATCAATCAAACCAACCCACACCGCTCTCTTTTGGGATACCGCTTCGCCAAACAGTCGTGACAGGCGAGAAATATGTCTATCAGCTCTCACTTCCTGAAAATTCAATCCTTGAAGGAAAAGTTGATCAACATGGAGTTACCGCCACCATTCGACTCAGAAGTGCTGACCAGAGCCTGCGACTTGAACGGTCATTCCCTTTGGGCACCTATGGATCGCAGATGATCTTTTTTGTTTCAGGACAGGGTGGCGAGTACCAGCTTGAAATTGAACCAACCGAATCACAACCCGCTTCCAGCTTTTTTGAACTTACGGTCAGTGAACGGCACCCAGCCACGCCAGATGATTTTTGTCGCTTTGCCGATTATGTGAATCTGCCGCAATTTTTTGATGAGGTTCAAAAATTTTCCCAAACCGATGACCCAGAACAACTACACCGGGCACTCGCCAAACTTGAAACTGGAACTCAACTGAGCCAACGCCTTGGTGATAAGCGTGCTGAAGGACTGTTTGTGCAGGAATCGGGATACGTATACAAGCGTTTGAACGACACTCAGAAAGCCCTGGAAAAACATCAACAGGCAGTCCAGCTTTTTCATGATGCCGGGGATGCAGACACTGAATGTGTCGCACTTTCCGCGTTGGGAGGGGTCTATCAATATTCAGGACGGCTTCCCGAAGCCCTGAAAACCTAT
>DAOQNB010000606.1:1682-4473 GCA_035335845.1 Acidobacteriota bacterium
TATGAAACAGCGCTTGGCTATTATTCCAAAGCTCTGGAAATTGCTCGAAAAAATAAATTTACCCACAGTGAAGCCAATCTCGCGAATAATCTTGGGTATATTTATCTGATGACCAAAGACTATACAAAAGGGTCAGAAATCCTCAAGCAGGCAATTGAAATCAGCCATCGCTATGGATATCAGTATATTGAAGCCTCCTCGCTGACCACGCTTGGTGTCATCTACCGCCGAATGGGTGATTTGCCCCAGGCGTTGAGCCATTACCTTCAGGCGCTCGAATTGCATAAAAAAATCAGCACCCCCATCATTCAAGCATCAACCTTCAATAATATCGGACGGCTCTATCACCTGACCAAAGAGTACCCCAAAGCCGCCGAGGCCATCCAAACAGCCCTTCGGCTGGGTCAGCAAACTGGTGATATCGAGACCCAAATCAGAGCACTTGGGAATCTGGGGCCATTACAAAAAGATCAGCATCAATTTTTAGAAGCCAAAGCCACCCTTGAGGAAGGAATCAGGCTGGTTGAACTCCTTCGTCAAAATACAGCCAGTCCTCAAACTCGGGCGGCCTACGTTGCAACGGTTCAGGCGCTTTACGGCAGCTATATTGAAGTCCTGATGCAACTCGATCAGGAACATCCTCAAACTGGCTATGCCCAACTGGCCTTTCAAGTGGCCGAAGGGAGCCGGGCACGCAGCTTTGTGGAACTGTTGCGGGAAAATCAACTGGACCTGCGCCAGGGGGTCAGGCCGGAACTCCTGACTGAGGAACAAACGCTTCAGCGGCAGTTGAGCGAAAAGATCATCAACCTCCGAAAATTGACCAGTACCAGCCAGCCAGCGGACAAAATCAGTGCCGGTGAAAAAGAAGTCCAGGACTGTCTGAATCAACTTGATCAGGTACAAACCAAAATCCGAGCCGAAAGTCCGCAATATTCATCCGTGTTTCAATCCAGGCCGCTCTCGGTTGAGGAAATACAGCAGCAGATACTTGATCCCGACACGGTGCTGCTTGAATATCTGCTGGGTGAAAAACAAAGCTATTTGTGGGTTGTTTCCCAAACTGCCGTAAAAACGTATCAACTTCCCGAACGCAAGAACATTGAGCTGGTTGCCCGCCAGGTGTATGACGCACTCAGTGCCAATCCAGCGGCAGAAACTTCCAGTTCGCCACCAGCTCAATCAACCATCGGCGAGGCCAGTCAGGCGTTAAGTCAGATGATCCTGGCGCCAGCCGCAGCCGAATTGGGAGGAAAACGACTCCTGGTTGTCAGTGATGGAATTTTGCAATATATCCCGCTGGGTGTGTTACCGCTTGCACCTGCGGCGGGTGAATCACAAGCGGCCCCACCCCCCCTGGTGACAACCAACGAAATTTTATCCCTCCCGTCTATTTCAGCCGTACCGGTGTTAAGAAAAGAAAGTGACTATCGCAAACTGGCCTCAAAAAAACTGGCGGTTTTTGCCGACCCAGTATTTACCTCGACCGATAACCGACTCAAAAAAGAACTGGCCCGGACCAAAAAGAATCCGCCCGAACAGGTAGCCGCCAATGCCTCAGCGCATCAGGGGTTGCGTGATTTTCCAGGGGATACCTCCTTAGGCCGGCTTTCCTTCTCCCGACAGGAAGCCATTGACATTACCACCGGTCTTTTACCAAAGGACTTTAAACTCGCTCTGGATTTTGAAACCAGCCGAGATACGGCCCTCCATCTTCCATTTCATGATTATCAGGTGATTCATTTTGCCACTCACGGACTCCTCAACAGTCAGAATCCGGGGCTTTCAGGAATTGTCCTGTCGCTGGTCAATAATCAAGGTGCAGACGTAGATGGGTTTTTGCGGGTTGCAGATCTGATCAACCTGAGAATCCCGGTGGAACTGGTGGTCCTGAGTGCCTGCCGTACTGGTCTCGGAAAAGAAGTCCGTGGTGAAGGGCTGGTCGGGCTGACGCGTGCCTTTATGTATGCCGGCGCCAGCCGCGTGGTCGCCAGCCTGTGGAAGGTTGACGATAAGGCCACCGCCGTCTTTATGAAGGAATTTTATCGAGCGATGTTCCAGGAGCATCAACGTCCAGCCGCAGCCCTGCGAACAGCACAACTGGCACTGATGAAAAACCCCCGGTTTCGGTCTCCATTTTATTGGGCAGCGTTTACGCTCCAGGGCGAATGGCGATGAACCGTGGTCATTGTGATTGATTCAAACCGGATCCATCGGCAACGCGTACCGACTGGTCGCAACCCGGTATTTCGGTAACATCTCACAAAGAAAACACTTCCCAGCAAACAAGCGGGTAAGGTATGGTTTGTTTTTTTGAAGGAGAACTTTGAGTTATGTACTGCCCAGCCTGTGGAACCGACTTACCCTCACAATTAAAATTCTGCAACCGGTGTGGAACCCAATTGTCAGCCCAGGGAAAACCTGTCGAGATAGCAATACCATCAAATCAACTGACAGAGATGGTGAAATATGTGTCAACCACGGTTGGTGTTATCGGAGGCGCGGCACTGATTCTGCTGTTTGTTTTTGCCCTCAAGTTACTGGAACGGGGGCAGGTTGGCGAAGCAGTCCCCTTATTTCTGATTGGCCTGTCAATGATTATAACTCTCGCGGGTGTGTTTCTCTTTCAATGGTCTCGACTGTTGAAACTCTATCTGCACATTGTTCCTCCGGTACAATCGAATTCCCTCCCCTTGCCAGAGCGACCTCTGGTTCAACCGAACCTGCTTCCAGAGCCACCGATCAGCGTCACCGAGCACACCACCAAGACCTTGCAACCACAATCGCAGTA
>DAOQNB010000607.1:0-4466 GCA_035335845.1 Acidobacteriota bacterium
TTAGACAAACTGTTCGACTTCGGTCGAGCCAGCCATGGCGCGGGTGCTCGATGTTCCGCTCGAAATAATTTCAGACACTTTATCAAAATAGCCAGTGCCGACTTCGCGTTGGTGCTTGGTGGCGGTGTAGCCATCAACTTCGCTGGCAAATTCAGCCCGTTGCAACTCTGAATAGGCCGCCATGCCTCGGTCGCGATAGCCCTGAGCCAGATTGAACATGCTGTAATTGAGCGAGTGGAAACCAGCCAGGGTCACAAACTGGAATTTGTAGCCCATGGCGCCAAGTTCGCGCTGGAAGCGGGCAATCGTTGCCGAATCCAGCTTGGCTTCCCAGTTAAATGATGGCGAGCAGTTATACGCCAGCATTTTGCCGGGGTACTCTTTCCGAATCGCTTCGGCAAACCGTTTTGCTTCTTCCAGGTTCGGTGTTGACGTTTCGCACCAGATCAAATCGGCATACGGTGCATAGGCCAGGCCGCGGGCAATGGCGGTGTCGAGGCCGCTCTTGATGCGGTAAAAGCCTTCGGTCGTCCGTTCGCCGGTCATAAACCGATGATCAGCCGGATCAACGTCACTGGTCAGCAACTGCGCGCTATCGGCGTCAGTGCGTGCAATCACCAGCGATGGGACGTTCATCACGTCAGCGGCAAGCCGGGCCGCTGTCAGGATCCGAATGAAATGGCTGGTCGGCACCAGGACTTTTCCACCCAGGTGACCACATTTCTTTTCCGAAGCAAGCTGGTCTTCAAAGTGAACCCCAGCCGCGCCGGCTTCGATCATCGCTTTCATCAGTTCATATGCGTGCAACGGGCCGCCAAATCCAGCTTCTGCGTCTGCAACAATAGGTGCCAGCCAATAGGTACCATCTTTTCCTTCAGAGTGGTAAATTTGGTCAGCCCGAAGCAACGTCTGATTGATACGACGTACAACACTTGGAACACTGTTTGAAGGATACAAACTCTGATCTGGATACATTTGCCCGGCTAAATTTGCATCTGCTGCGACCTGCCAACCGCTGAGATAAATGGCCTTGAGTCCAGCTTTGACCTGTTGCAACGCCTGATTGCCGGTTAAGGCACCCAGCGCATGCACATAATCCTCAGTGTTCAACAGATCCCACAACCGCTTGGCGCCCAGCTCCGCCAGTGAATATTTGATTTCAACGGTATTGCGCAGCTTCAATACATCTTCCGGGGTATAAGGCCGCTCAATTCCAGCCCAGCGTTCGTTGGTTTTCCAATTTTCATACATCTCGTAAACGGTCATAAGTTTTTGTATCCTTTCCAGCGTAAGTAAATTCTTCTTTTACTGGCACTTCGACGTTGTACTTCGTTCAAAAAATTAAGATAAAGACGTGGGCAGTAAGAACAATGCGACGACGTACCAGACACTCCAACATCAGAATCAGGAGGCGAAATCTGATGACAAACTTAGAAAATCAGGGAATTCTTCTTTGGTGAAGAGCGCTTCGGCATCTTCACGAGCTTTTAGAAAACCGGCGATGACGGCTTCAACTCTCGCTTCAGGCGCGCCAGCCATCTCGTCACGGATTTCAGTCACGATCCGGTTGTATTCTTCTTCAAAGACCTGTTTGATCAGTTCAGGGGTAACCGTCTGACCGTCGTCAAGCGTCACCCGGTTATGAAGCCACTGCCAGGTCTGAGCGCGTGAAATTTCCAGGGTGGCCAGATCTTCCATCAAATTATCCCAGGCGACACAGCCGATATCCTGGTTCCAGCCGTTCTGGTAGGCAATCCCGACCCGGACGTTTTTGCGCACCCCAGCCAGCGTTTTGGCACCCGATGGCTCTGGAATCAGATCCGGATATTTGTCGAAATCTTCCAGGAGCACATCCAACTGGTTATCACGGGTAAAAGCCGACATGGCAATGCCAATGAAAAATGGGTGTGATACCCAGCAGCCATCATGCCCCATTGAAGCTTCAAGTTCTTTATCTTCTCGAACTTTGGCAAATTGCGCATCGCGCAGTTCACGGGTTTTGCCCGGTGTGAAGGCCGCCATTCCACCCATCGCAAACGCCCCACGGGAATGGCAGATCTTGATCAGGCGCAGGGCATAATTTTTCATCCAGGGGCGGTTTAACCCAATCGTGGCTCGATCCGCCAGGATGCGGTCCGTGTGGTTTTTCAAAACTTTGATGTCGCTGAAAATCTTGTCCCATCGGCCCACATTCAACCCGGCGGCGTGCTCGCGGATCTCATACAGAATTTCTTCCATTTGAAAGGCAGCCGGAAGCGTTTCAATGAGAAATGTGGCGCGGAGCGTGCCCACTGGAATGTCGAGGGCTTGCTGGACGGCGACAAACAGGTTGTTCCACCAGCGAGCTTCCAGATAATGCTCGCATTTAGGAATGTAATACTTTGGCGTGGCACCCTGGGCGACCAGGGTTTTCGCGGTGTGGAGCATACACAGGGCAAAATCCATCAAGCCGCCGTGGATGGGGCTGCCATCAATGCGAATGTTTGATTCGTTCAAATGCAACCCACGTACGCGAACCATCACCACGGCCATATCGGCGGGATCAAGTTGATACACCTTGTCGGGCTGGCCTTTTTCACCCGGCTGGGTGTAGGAAAGCGTTTTTTCAATGGCTCCGATGACGTTATGAACGCCCTGGATCACATTGGTCCAGGATGGCTTCATTGAATCTTCAAAATCCAGCATTGCCGTGTCGGCTCGATCACCTTCAGCATTTCGGCTGAGCATGTTGATGACCATCTTGGTGCTGTTGACCGGACCAGTGATTTCCACCCGGCGGCGCAGCAAATCCGATGGAATCGGGGCCACTTTCCAATCAGTGGTCACGGCAACTGAATCTTTTGGTAAATAGGCCGGCAAGGCGCCGGCATCAATCTTTGCCTGACGTTCCTGACGGGCCGCCAGCAATTCCAGGCGTTCAGGATTGAAGGCCCGGTGAAGATTGGCAATCAGTTCAATCGCTTCACGAGTCAATACCGCCTGAGCGGCTTCGGTCCAGGCAGCGCGATAAATTTCAAATCCAGGAGCTAAATTCACCCACTGATGTGGGTCATTGGTTTCGATCAGGCGCTGTTGAGCTTCCATAGCGGTTTTTTCCCCAATTCTGCGAAATAAAGAGGCACATGGCTGCCCCTCACGTAAAGGAAGCAAGTCTCAAACCAAACTCAGGGTTGACGAAGTGAAGTGCAAAAGAAATTTTGATGATTGAATTGTGCGCTGTGATGTGGCGCAGTGAACGTGCGGAATGTATACTCTGAGCGAATTCTCTGTGTCAAGCGAAATTTCGCTAAATTTTCCGATTTCACTTTTTGCGAAATTTAAACCTTCTGCGAACTTCCCATCTCTGGAATCACACTATGGCCTTCCATGCCGATAATGTTAATTTTATCTTAGGACTTAAACTCAAAACCTTTCGCCACGAAAAAGGCTTCTCACTCAAAGATTTAGCTGAAGAAACCGGACTTTCCGTTTCTTATTTGAGCGAGATTGAAAAAGGGAAAAAATACCCCAAACCTGAAAAAATCCTTCATCTGGCGACGGCGCTTGGAGTCCAGTTTGACGAACTGGTCTCTATGAAAGTAGACGAAGCCCTCGACCCACTCAAATCCATTCTGGATTCACCCTTTATCCAAAGCTTCCCTTTTCACCTGTTTGGCGTTCAGCCCAAGGAACTCCTCCACCTGATTGTGGACGCCCCTGAAAAAATCCGGGCGCTGGTCCACACCTTTCTTGAGATCAGCCACGTCTATGACGTACGCGTCGAGCATTTCCTGTTCGCCGCCCTGCGCTCATATCAACAAATGAATGGGAATTATTTTGAAGACCTTGAAACCGCCGCCATGGAATTTCGCAAAGCCCAGGGCTGGCAGGACCAGCCAAGCGTCTCGCTCACCGATCTGGAAAAAACCCTGGTCAGCACCTATGGCTACAAACTGGACGACCAGAAACTGGAGTCTATCGCCGAACTGCGCGACTTTCGCTCAATCTGGGTGCCTGGGAAAACGCCCCGGCTTTTGATTAATAGTCGGCTGTTGCCCTCTCAAAAGGCATTCATTTTTGGACGGGAAATTGGTTATTCCTATCTGGGGCTTGAAGAACGCGCGGCGACTTCGTCCTGGCTGCGGGTTGAATCGTTTGAGCAGGTCCTCAATAATTTCAAGGCTTCGTATTTTGCCGGGGCGCTCATGATGCACCGTGATATTTTGGAGCAGGATCTGAACCTGTATTTTCAACGCGACCGATGGAACAATGATGCCCTGTCGCTGATGCTGCGCCGCTATACCGTCACACCGGAAATGTTTTTCTACCGATTGACGGAAGTACTGCCAAAACTCTTTGGATTCGATGATTTATTCTTTGTGCGGTTTAACACCAACCGCTCGGATCCAAAAAAATACCGGCTTACCAAAGTGTTTAATATGTCATCGGTGCCGATTCCGCACGAAGCCATGAATGAGCATTACTGC
>DAOQNB010000608.1:0-4466 GCA_035335845.1 Acidobacteriota bacterium
GTGCATCGAGCGTCAGTCCCTGTTCCAACCCGGCTGGGCTGTTTTCATACCACTCTGTGAATGAAGAATTGAGAATTGAGAATGAAGAATTCCGCGCCAGTTCCACCCGATGGCTGGTCACGGTTGGTGTGCGAACTGAGACAGTTCCTAATTTGTCGCCATAGCCAATTCCCTGGAGCTTCATCTCCAGAAACCACGCTGGTGTACCTTCCCCTGCCGCTACCAGATGCACCCCGTCTGGCGTGAAGTAACTGGTAAATCCCTGCGCAGGATTGTCCGCCTCATAGGCACCGTTCAGGTGCGGCAACCGTGGATTCGTCACCCAGTTTGCACTGTAGCGGGCGGCAGCCATGGCCTCCGCCAGCGAGTCGTATGATCCATCTTGCTTGAGATGCTCAATTGCTTTCTCCCCGGTTAAATTTGGAAACGCGGGTGAGGCATTCAGCCTGCCAGAAGTAGCTACACCTTGGGTGTCTGTCCGGCCTGGAACTGGTTTCACATACGGAAGGATTCCGACCGCCAGGCAAATAATAACAATTCCAACCCATCGAACACGATATAACATACTTTTCTCCAGTGAATTGCAGGCTATCCCCACCAGAAATAAAATCCCAAAGGACATAAATTATTCTGTGATTTAACCAAAAGACTGGTTGCCAATTGATCGCTGAGGACAATCTGATATTCCAGATACACTGATCTGTTACACCTGGACCAAAAGGCCGATGGATTGGCCTTTTCAGGGTTCCTAATTTGTGGGTCTTCAATTTTCAGGCAAGCAGTTGAAAAGCAGGAAGCTGACGAGCTTGGATCAATGTGGGGTTCACTTTCTTATGACATCTTCCGAAAGATATTTCAACTGAACTGAAGAAAATGACAAAATGACAGTGTGACACTGTGACCAGATTTGATCACAATGTCACACTGTCATTTGTCACGCTGTTACCTGGTCAAACGGTTACGGTGTTAGTTGATTTTGGACGGTGCCCGGAATTGGCCAACCTGGCTGCCAAGACGGTTTGGGGTGCCAACCAGTTGCCAGAAACCAGAACTGGATAAAGCCGGCCAGGCAGTTGAACTTTGGTTGCTGGCGTCACCTAAATCCAGCCCTACGATCCGGTTATTGCCGGTATCTCCGACTGAAAGCATTAACCTGCCTGCCAGAGGTCCCGTAGAAAAGACACTGAAGGCCACTCCTTCAGGATTGCGAACCTGTCCCAGTGCGGAACCACTTTGTGACAGGAGTACCCCAGTTTCACCATTCCCACCAACAAATTTCAGCACACGACTATTCCCAGTGTCGGCAATAAGCAGATTGCCAGAACCATCAACAGCAACTCCTTGAGGCTGGCGTACCTGGTTTACCGCTGAGCCACTACTTGCAATAATCTGTGTTCCTACAAAAGCTGGTTGATTGGCTCCAATAACTTTCATAATCCGGTTATTGCCAGAGTCTGCCACATACAGGTTAAATACAGTGTCAATTGTCAATCCACGGGGGCTATTGACCTGGTTAGCGGCGCTTCCAAAAGGGAGTAAGACCACACCAGAACCAGGCATTCCACCACTAAAGCGTAACACCCGGTTATTGCCGGTGTCGCTAACATATAAGTTTCGAGATGAGTCCAATGCCAGCCCCTGTGGGGATCGTACCTGATTGAGTCCCGATCCAATTGAGGCAAAAACCTTCCAGGTAGCCCCTTGATCCGTTGACCACTGGATTCGCTGATTGCCGGTATCCGCCACATAAATCACATTCCCTGATAGATCTGCAGCAACAGCTTCAGGTAAGCGGAACTGCCCGGGTCCAGAACCAGCAATTCCACTGCCAACCACTAACCAGGAAGTCCCGTCAAATCTTTGAATCCGATTATTACTGGTATCAGCCACAAAGAGTGATGAAGGGTAATTTGTGTCAAAATCCAAAACAAACACATAGGCTGATCCTTGATTGATGTTTTCCCCAATCGTGTCAACTGGTGCCCCAACCAGGATTAGTCCACCACTAATCGCTACTGAAAAGCCAAATTGCATGCTTTCTTCTGGGTCAAGCGGGGTTAGCTTGAATAGTTGTTCCCAGACGGTCCCTGTTCGTCTAAATACATAGGCTGCCCCCTGATTTACACCGTTCCCAAGATCAGTATTGAAGGCCCCAACGACAACAACTTCACCCTCTACCATGAGGGAACATCCGAAGTAGCTCTCAGTCATTCCATCCAGGTCGGTCAGTTTCTGTTGTAGATTCCAGGTGGTGCCTGTCCGCACAAACACATAGGCTGAACCCTGGTCGAGACGACTATCAATATCATCAAGAAACGCTCCAACCACCACTGTCTCCCCACTGATTGCGACCGAGCCCCCAAACAGGTCATCTGCGGCCCCATCCGAGGCCGTCAACGTCTGTTGCAAACTCCAGGTGGTGCCTGTCCGCACAAACACATAAGCTGAACCCTGGTCAGAATTGGTACTTATGTTCACTTGAGGTGCCCCTATCACGATTGTCTCATTATATATAGCCACTGAGCGACCAAAAAAATCGAAACTTGCCCCATCTGAAGCCGTCAATTTCTGTTGCTCGTTCCAGGTGGTGCCTGTTCGCACAAATACGTAAGCGGAGCCCTGGCTCATTTTATCGCCAACGTCATCAGCCTCTGATCCAACCACAATAGTTTCACCATTTATGGAAACTGAAAAACCAAACCCATCAAAAATTGCTCCATCCGAAGCAACCAGTTTCTGTTGTTCGCTCCAGATCGTTCCATTCCTCACAAAAACATAGACTGCCCCTTGACCGTTATTCGCACCAATATCAGCGCCACCTGCCCCAACAACAAGGGTGTCTCCACTTATAGCCACCGCCCCCCCAAACGAGTCTGCAAATTGGCCATCTGAAGCCCTTAATTTCTGCTGAAAATTCCAGGTTGTCCCGCTGTTTGTAAAAATATAAACTGATCCCTCGCCATCACTGGAAGCCCCGATCACTGCAGTGTCTCCGCTTATGGCCACTGTTCCAAATGAATCCCTTTCTTCTCCATCCGGAGCAATAAGTTTGGCTTGTTGTGCAAACGTTGGATCAATCGTAATCGGGTAAATAGCCGTTGAGTCATCAATTTCGAGCACCACCTGGCCGGCTTCCAGTCTGATCCAGGCTGGAAGATGCTTTTCCTGGGCATCAGTCACCACCAGCTTGTCATAGCGCACCACGCGTTCTCGATGCTGGCCAATAAAATCTATGGCCTGGCCACCGCTTTCCAGTTGAGCTTCAAGTGTGGTAGCGACATCAAAGGCAACTCGCAGCCGATCTCCTGGTGTTCGTTCGCCAGGTGCCGAATCAATCGTCACTCCCTGTTCCAATCCAGCCGGTTCGTTTCGATACCATTCCGTGAATGAAGAATGAAGCCTTGAGACTGAAGAGTTCCTCTGCAATTCAACCCGATTCCCGGTCACCGTGGGTGTACCGGCTGAGACGTATCCCAACTGATCGCCATAACCGATTCCCTGTAACTTCATTTCCAGAGACCAGGTTGGTGTGCCTTCACCGGCTGCCGCCAGATGAACTCCTTCAGGGGTAAAATAGCTGATAAACCCTTGAGCGGGATTGACGGCTTCATAGGCACCGTTCAGATGTGGCAAACGTGAATGGGCAGCCCAATTTACACGGTATGGGGCTGCAGCCATCGCCTCAGCCAGCGAACCGTAAGAATCATCCTTTTTTAACTGGTTTAAGGCTTCGGTTCCCTGCACCGCCGGCGGCACTACCGGGCCTGATGCTCCTTGAGTCACCGACGGGGTTGATTTTCCAAGGCGTGAACTTGAAAACTGCGCCAGTGATATATTTGAAAAAGGTTGATAGGGCACTCCAGTACAAAAAAGGGTCAGCAAGACCACAACAAGTGACAGGAACCGACGATTTGACATAGTCCACTCCGGAAAAGTTAAAGTGTTCAAAAGCAATAATATAGAAATCTGTGGCTGCTTTAGAGAAGAATATTGGTCAATAGATGGTTATTGACCAACGGTTGTGGAGTAGTGACACTCAGAGCAAAATCATTACACCTGTCTTTTTCACCTAAAAAGCTATCGCTTTGGTATTTCAAAAAATACCAAAGCGATAGCATGTACCTGCTGGATAAACTCTGGAATTGCTTAAAGATCCGGCAACTAAAACCAATTTGCAATCAAATCCTCGTATTAGCAAATAGTCAAGTGATTCAATCAAATAGAGTTAACGAACTACTGACTACGATCTACTGACTACAAACTGGTATAAAACAGTATCACCCCTTGTATTGCGAGGTTTCTATCGGGTAGCCGAGACGGGAGCAATCCCGTCTCGGCTACCCGATACTGACGGCTCTGAACTATAGCATTTCAGAAAAGGGTTCAGAGTAATGCCTTTAGGCGAGAGGGCTTCATCGGTCGTCCCACTCGCCAAACCTCACGCCTGAAGGCGTTACTCTGAACAG
>DAOQNB010000609.1:0-4450 GCA_035335845.1 Acidobacteriota bacterium
TGAACCCTGAACCCTGAACCCTGAACCCTGAACCCTGAACCCTGAACCCTGAACTTACTCCCGTGATTTAAACCCAATAATGGCTGCCACAATGGCAATGCCCAGGCAGAGCGGGGAATAGAAGAACGTGTCCATCTGGGCAAACTGAGTGTCTCGAATCTGTTTGAAGAACCCAACCAGTCGGAATTCACCAATTGACCGGGCTAAAAAGATAAAGGCCATCAGGTACGTGAGCCATTTCAGAACACTGTGTGGCACGGGCAATTGAAGAACGCCGGAAGTCCCGGCAACCAGCAATGCTCCGCACACAAATGCGAAAGCGACCAGCAGGGTCATTCCCGCCGTTGGGGAGAATGTTGGCTTTCCATTGATTTCAGGAATGGCCGCCATGCCTCCGATGCGCCCACCAAAAGCCCAAAAAACGTGCATGCCAGAGATAAACAGAAAAATTGCAATCAATGTGAAGGCGAGAAAGCGAATCATTGGATTTTAGGGTTCAGGGTGTGAAAAACAGGGTTCAGGGTTCAGGGTGTGAAAAACAGGGTTCAGGGTAGGGTTATATGTTTTAGGATCAGGGTTTTAGGCCCACAGGGTCATCGTGTAATAGCTGTGGTGTTGCCAGCCCACGGTTTTTTCATCCATCCCACAATTCAAGCCAGGTAGTGGAGAATTTCAACCAAATCAAAAAGGAGCTTAGTCTGCTGATTGAGATTTGTCTCTCAGATTCTCCAAAAAGGCGTGGGCAATCGAAAATATAACCATCGGACGACAATGAAGCCCGACTTCGAGGAGTTCTTTTATCCGTTGTGCGGTTTCACCTTTTAGCCTGTGTAGATTTTCTCTGAGGAGTTCTTCGGGAAGATCATGACCTTTGAAATGCAGTTGACCTGACGCTTCAAGTTTTGGAATTGGGTAGTTATGCCAGTTGAGAGTTGCTTCGTAGTGAGTTGTAAATCGTTCTCCTGTAACCCATTCTGGTTTAGTGGCTGCCTGAAAAACCTCGTTTAGGAAAGCCGTTACCCTTTCGGATGGAAGTTGCCCATCGAAGATCGTTTCTCTGTTCTGAGTCGCCACGACCCAGGGTAACTGGTCTGAGTGAAACGTGATGTCAACTGTTATCCTGACTTCTGAGAAGCAGGCGAAAAGGTTTGCCTCAATCACAACTTTCGACCGAATTGATTCGATTTGTTGCGCCATGACTGCCACGTTGTTTTGGACTTCTCTTCGCTTTGTCTGATGAAAAGAAACTGATTAGGGCCAGCGAGGGGTTTTCTCAGCATACCGCAGGAAAACTTTTTGACTCGCATATTCGCTTTGAGGTTTTGAGGCGCAGAATCTGACCCGAAACGCTTGCTCAGCTCGGGGTTGGAGCACCAGGTCGTAGGTTTTATCACTCCCGGTATCAATCAATTTTCCTTGAGCATTAAAATACTGAACTTCAATGCTGACATCTCCCCAGGTGATATCCGTTTGGTTTTTGATTTGACCAAGGGTGGTGATGGTTAAGCAGTCATTTTGAGTCGAAAATGACATTTCCGCATTCATGATTTGAATTTGGCTCTGGTAATCGGCGAATTGAGGTTTGTCATTTGAAAAAAGCTGGCGATTGATAAAGAAGAGCATCCCAAATGGAATCAGCATCAAGGCAATCGTGGCAACTGGATGGTTCTGAAATCCAAATGCTTTGTTTTGCCATGACTGGCAATGGGGACACTTTTTCGCTGACCGCTTCACGGTTTCCTGACAAAACGGACAAATTTTAATATCAAATCCGGTTTCCATAGGTTTGCTCCTTTAAGATGTGGAACGATTAAACCAATCAGGTCCCCTATCCACTCAGGTTCTCAAAACTCAGAGCCATAACAGCCTGACGAACTCTTGATGCACCGATAACCTTGAAAATGAATAGGATGTCAACAGATTGGAGGGCCTGACCCAAAATATTCTTTGTCCGACACCATTTTTAGACTTAACCATCAGCAATATACTCTTCCTCAGGCTGAACTGTCTACTTTGTTGAATATACCAGCGAGACAATTCCGGTCTGGTACACCTTATGTTCGGTCAATGTCAACTTCGTTTGTTTGGCCGGAGTTGGAAGTAGGGGGATTCCTCCGCCAAGCAGCACCGGAATGATGGCGGTTTCAATACTGTCCACCTGTCCAACCTCAAGCAGGCTGCGAAATAGCCCTCCACCACCAAAAAGCCAGATGTCCTTCTGTGCCTGGGCCCGAATAGATGAAAGGCTGGTTTCTGACAATTCGGAAACAATCGTCACATTTGGATAATCTTCTGGGCGGAGCGTCTGTGAAAAAACAAAGGTCGGCATCGGAGACTTTTGGGACTTCCTTCCTTTTGGCATCTTTTCGAAGGTTTTGCGGCCTACCAGAATCGTGTCGAACTCAGCAAAAAGCGCCTGAAAGTTGATCTCCGGGTCCATGATGATCCAGTCGGCTTCACCATTTGGCCCGGCGATGTAGCCATCCAGACTCATCGCAGCGACATATCGGATGCGTCCCATAATTTGAACCTCATTTAAAACCCACTATCTGAGCTTCAACGCCAAAAGGCCACCCAAATTGCGTAAACAAACGTGCTTATAACCCAGGTTGAGGCAAACCCTCTCATTCTTTTACCGAAAGTGCCTTCAGTAAAATAGCATCGTGCAAGATGATTGAACAAATTTGACAAACCGACGAAGAGAAGGAGACCTTTTCCTGTTTTCACAAGCTCCAGGAATGATATGGGCTGAGTTAAGTAATAGATAAGACAGGCCAAAATTAGAATCAGATTCATAACCAACAGGCCATGCTTTTTCATCCAGCTATTTGAAGCTGATTGGTGCTCCATGATTGGCTACCCCTTCATTATCATAGTGTTATGGTGCTACTTGAAATGAGCTGACCATTGCATCCACATCTGTCCACACCTGTTTATCATCTTTGGCAACGATGCTCACAACCACAAATGCCTGGCCATTTTTCAGAAAAGCCCATTGCCGCCACATGGTTCCTGGACGTGGAGCTGGTGCTTCGAAATACAGGGCTTCCGCACCTGCAATTTGGACTTTTTTCATGTCTTTGGGAGCAACGTCAGGTTTAAAGTTTCTGGCAAATTGGATTGCCAGCGCACTCCGGACTTTTTCCATCAATGTGGTTGCATTTGGTGGGTTGGCTGAATATGTACCCATCATATAAACGTCCATTCCAACCGGTGCGGTCGGAGGAACATAACCGACATACATTCCTTCATCGTGGCTCGACCAGCCCTGAGCCAGTTTGATGGAATAGGGAAGTGGTGCTGCCGGTGGCGAAAAAACCCACTGCTTATGTGCCGGGTCAGGCTGCCAGGTTGATTTAGTTTGGCGGGCAATCGTGTCGAAAAATTCCTTGTATGTTGGCTTGTAAAATTCTGGAAACACTGAATGAAGTTCAGTGCTGGCCACATCTTTTGAGTCAGTGTGGAGAATTGTCTCATCTACCGCATAGAGCAGGCTGGCGAAGGAATTGAATGTTCCGGTCATCACACCCGTTGGCAATCGTCTGGTCAAAAACTCAGATGATTGTGGCTGTGACGGTGCTGATTTTTTGCGAGCTTTTTGGGCCGAAATCGGGTGCGAAAATGCAACGAGAGCCAACAGACTCAACACGAAGACAAATCTCATACAGTGACCTCAGAAACTGGCAATGCACACCAGCTTTAATTCTGTTCGTCAATTTCAACGAAACCAGGTTTCGCTATTGAAAGTCCCAATCGGTGGCCGATTTGAGGATCAGATGGAATGTACACCCGTTCAACCGGAGTTTGAAGCTCTTTCAGCATTTCGGCTGTGGTCAACGGACGCTGGGTTGCCACAAACTCATACATATCAATGACTTCGATCAGTTCTTTTTCTCCAAAAGCTGCCAGGACCGGACCGCGCAATCCAAGTTGAACGGCTCGCCGTTCGAGCTTGGCCCCTGACGGATGATGGTCTGGATCCCATTGCAACCGGACAGAGGATTGAGCCAGCGCTTCCTGCCACAACTCACGAGTTGCGAAGTGGCCTTCATAATAAGAAGATTGCACCGACTGAGCCAATATTTGATCAAAGAATTCACGCCGGAGCCGCAACCCAAGGATAACTTCCTGACCTTGTTTGGTTCCCCAGCCGCTTCGGTACATCATCCAGAGGAAATTGGGTTTGATCCAGCTCATCCGCGAGTAGGAAAAGTCTCCGCCAAAGTGTCCGTTTCGAAGCGCATAATTGCCAATGGATGGGCGATATGCCTGATAAACGATAATGGTTGAGTCATCATAATGCGCCAGGATATGACGACCGCTTTTGGGCCAATCCTTGACTTGATCAATGTAGCGTTCAGTTGGGAGTTTCATTGAATTTAAATCCAGTCAGTAGTCAGTAGTCAGTAGTCAGTAGTTCACTAAGTTTATTTGATTGAATTACTTGACT
>DAOQNB010000610.1:0-4441 GCA_035335845.1 Acidobacteriota bacterium
ATTGTGAAATAGACACCAGGCTTGAGAACTTTTGGTTACTCTTTAAGGAGGACACTCTCGGAAACACAGGGGAAAATCAAGATTCCTCAGTATTCCAGATGTGTCCTTCTTCTGTATTTCCAGACCCTGACAGTCTGGTTCTTTTGCTTGATGAGGGGGGAATATGCGTCTGTGTTCAAACCTGCTGATTTGTTTTTGTGGCTCCCTGTTGTTGATTGCTGGACTGGGCTCAGGTCCGGTCAGTGCCCAGGAGAAAACCGCCCCAAAAACAACACTGGCTGAACTGGCCTTCATCGCCGGCACCTGGCAAGGGAAGCTGGGTGAGGGAACAACTGAGGAACAGTGGAACCCGCCCTCTGGCGATAGCATGATGGGGATGTTTCGCTACGTCCAAAACGGTAAAGCTGCGTTCTACGAGTTTATGCTGATTGAGCAAACCCCCGATGGTCCGGTGTTACGGCTCCGGCATTTCAACCCCCGACTGATTGCCTGGGAGGACAAAACCGGCACGTTGAATTTTTCGCTGGTCGAATTCCGAAAAAATTATGCTGTGTTTGATCATGACAGCAAAGAGCGTCTGATTTTTCACCGCAACTCCACAACCTCAATGACCATCACCCTTGAAAAAACAGAGGGCGGGCAAAAAACAGCCGAAGATTTTACCTACCGACTCAAAAAATAGCTGATTTGGCGGGCGCCGAGGTGCTGGCGCTTTCAACTGTCCCACCTCACATTTTCTGAAAATCTGCACAATATCGGCTGTCCTGATTCGTCACACCTCCGGAGAATGTGTACAATACAGGTGAACCGTTCCTTTCCCACCGCGCACAGCGATTTTCTTGAAACAACAATAAAGAGTTTTCAATCCTTGCTCTTGCAGCAGGCGGTCAAACAACCCAACTCATTTTTCTGTCGTGTCTCAACTGGCCCAGGAGAAGTATGGGCCAGCAGAATCTTACCGATGAGGAAACCCAGGCCCTCTTCAACCGGTGTGCGACCATTCAAGTACAAACATAATCTTCAACGTCATTTCGTGACGAGCAGCAGGTGCAAAAACCACAACAAGAATCTTCTTGATCTGAGCTAGAAGAGCCGTTCTCTGGCTTTGGTCTGGATTTGGTGCATAAGAAAAGTGGTAGCCCGGCTTGTCTCATTTTCTAAGAAAGAGGTGCAGTATGAATCAAGGGAAGTGGAGGGCAACCAGCGGTCTTCGGTTAATTACCCTCACGTGTTTACTGGCACTTATTGCCGCAAGTGTCTCAATCCGGATTGGTCAATCGTTGACCGCACTCGCCGATCAACAGCCAGCCAGTGCCCAGAAAAATCCGCCAACCGCCGGTGAATCAAGTCAGCCGGCTCCAAAGTCACCCATACCGGTTGGGGCTTTGTCGCGTACCCCGTTGCGTCCTGGAGAAATGATGCGCCGTCAGGATGGTGCCAAATTTATTGAAATTCGACCGGAAGAATTTCCATCAACCGGGCAGCAAATCAAAGGTGAACCTGGGACCGCCACGCGCAAAGCTGAAATTGATTTTTCTGAAATCGCCCGTGAAGAAGCCGCCGGGTTAATTCAAAAAGTATCGAAGCCGAAAAAGAGCACCGTCCGCATTTTCCCGGTCACCGATCCCCACCCAGACAATCAAATTATTGTCAGTCCGCCGGCTACCATCATTGCTCCACAGCGTGAAGCTGACCGCAAAGTGAATGTGCAGCCGCGAGTACCATCGCCTGAGCTGGCCGCAAATTTTCAGGCATTGGGTGACAGCAACACTGGGATTCCACCTGATACTCACGGCGCCGCTGGGCCAAATCACCTGATGGTGACCCTCAACACTGATGTTCGGATTCAGGATAAAACCGGACGTCCCTTGAGCACCTCAACCCTTGGCGCCTTTTGGGGGCGACTGGGCAATCTTTCGACCTTTGACCCCAAAATTTTGTACGACTCAATTCAAAATCGCTGGATCTTTGTGACGATGGCCGATCCGCTTGAGCCTACGGCAGCGATGTTGATTGGCGTTTCTCAAACCGATGACCCAACGGGCCGGTGGAACCTGTATCTGATTCAAATTGATAGCAACGGCCAGAACTGGGCGGATTACCCAAGCATTGGCTTTAACAAAGACTGGATTGTGGTGTCGTGCAACATCTTTCCAAATCAGGGAGGCGGTTTCCGCGGCGCCAACATTTATGTGTTTAACAAAGCTGACCTGTATGCGAATGGCACCGGGAAGTTTACCCTGTTGCGCGGACCAGATTTGACGCCATGTCCCGCAATTACCCAGGATGCCAACCTGGCGACACTGTTTGTGGTGACCAACCTCAATTCGGCGATCAAGCTTTCGACCATCACGGGTGCCGTGGGGGCAGAAGTTCTGACCCAGGGGCCGACCATTTCCGGCGGCTCTGATACCTGGGCCTTTGCTACCTCCACCGATATTGGTCCCCAGAAGGGGACTTCGGTAAAACTGGATACTGGATTTTCCTGGATGCAGAACGTGGTCTATCGCAATGGCACGCTGTGGGCCGCGCAAACCGTCAATCGTCCAGCTTCAAACCCAACCCGATCCGGGTTGCAGTTGTGGAATTTATCAACCGGCGGAGGCGTCCTGCAGCGAATCATTGTCGAAGATCCGACCAATGCCGAGATGTTTTGTTACCCAACCGTGGCGGTCAACAAAAACAGCGATATGTTGATTGGATATTCACGATTGGGTGCCGATGAATTTGCCAGTGCGCATTACCGGTTCCGGGGTGGAACCGATGCCCTCAATACCTTGCGCGATGACACCCTGCTTAAAGTTGGAGAGGCACCCTATGACAAAACTTTTGGTGGTCCAACCAATCGCTGGGGTGATTACAGCAGCACGATTATGGATCCCAATGACCTGGATATGTGGACGATCCAGGAGTATGCCGTTCCGGCCACCGGTGGGTTTGACCGCTGGGCGACCTGGTGGGGACGGGTTAATGCGCCCCAGGGATCAGACACCACCGCACCCACAGTTCAGTTAACCTCACCCAATGGCGGCGAGAAACTCACCGGGAGCAACAAAGTCACCATTAGCTGGACGTCATCTGATAACTCGCTGGTACTTTTTCACGATCTTGATCTTTCAACCGATGGCGGAACAACGTTTGCCACAACGGTTGCTTCAGGCGTGGTTGGAACCGCAAAGACATTTGAATGGACCGTTCCGCTGGTTGAATCAACTCAGGCTCGTGTGCGAGTCACGGCGGCTGATCCGATCAATAACCGGGCCAGCGATGCCAGCGATGCCAATTTCACAATTTCGCGACCAGCGTTGTCGCCTCCAACTGAACTGAGTGCCGCCATTAACGGCCCACAAGTCCGGTTGAGCTGGAAAGCCGCCGCCAACACCCCTGGGGCCTCGCTCACCGGCTATAGCATCTATCGTTCGCGAACTTCACCTGTGGCCGCAATTGGGTCAAACCGACTGGGAACATTTCCGGCATCGCTGCTGGCGTTTAGCGACCGGCCAAACCCGGCGGACGGGAAAACCCAGTTCTTCTATGTTGTGACCGCAGTGTACAACACCGGGGAAAGTACTCCGTCAAATGAAGTTTCAGCTATTCCTGAACCCAACAACGACACGACGCCACCACAGGTGACTGTCATTGCACCAAACGGTGGTGAAACCGTCAATAATGGCGAACCGTTGCAAATTCGGTGGCAGTCGTCAGATCCGGGAGGCGGTGTGGCTTCTCACAACGTGGATCTGTCGCTCGATGGCGGAACAACCTTTGGAACATCGGTTGCCGCTGGTTTGGGGGCGACAGCCCAGTCGTTTGTGTTCCAGATCCCAACCACGATTGCCTCAGCCACGGCTCGAATTCGGGTCACGGCCCGGGATGCTGGTGGAAACAACGGCACAGATAGTTCGGATGCCAATTTCACGATCAAGTCGAGTGATGCCAGTCCGCCAACCGTGACCATCACGTCACCAACCGCCGGACAGAAAGCTAAAATCACAGCCAGTGCCGGCTTTAACGTGACCTGGTCAACGGCTGACAATGTTGGAGTCACCAGCCAGGAAGTCTTTCTGGCCAAGGATGGAACGACGTTCCAAAGCCTGGCGAGCGGTTTGTCAGGCAGCACGACGTCATTTACCTTGACGCAGGCACTGGCAGGACCAAAAGGCAAAAACAAGGCCGCCAAGGTGCGGGTGGTCGCCAAAGATGCGGCTGGCAACAGCGGCACGGGTGACAGCGGCGCCTTCAAGCTGATTGTGAAGTAACTTGAACCAATGAGTCAGTACCACCTACGTCAGTGGGTGGTACTGACACGTCCTTCGCGACTTCATTCTCTTCAATCCAATTCAGTTTCAAAAACGACACATCGACACCAGGATAAGGGTGGTAGAACACCTGTATTCTGAACCAGGGAGTTGTACACACATGAGGAAAGGTATTTGTTTTG